>JAYUEW010000219.1:0-5863 GCA_043739045.1 Synechococcales cyanobacterium | reverse complement strand
TCAATAAAAAAACCTCAACCGAAGTCGAGGTTATCATCAGGGTGCATCTACCATTCCTCTATACCCACAAGGAGAGACTCTATCCGGACAAAACGGAATCTTCTCACATCCAGACTCAACGGTGGATTATAACGATCGTTTTCGGGGTGGGGATTTTTGCCCCGATCGCGCCTCACCTTGACGACCTCGATCGCTGGGTTTATCCTGCTTTGTGATGCCAAACGCTGTATTGTAAATTTTCTCATTCGCCGCCGCTGACTGGAATAAGTCTACAACAGGATTTGGATAGTCCACCCCCAGCCGCACCCCAAATCCAGTTTGCTCCGTCGCATTCAACTTCGCCACATCATGAATTTTCGCGCCCGGTACCTGTGCCAATTCCGGCAGCCAATGTCGCGCATAATCACCTTGGGGATCATAATCTCGTGACTGTTTTGTAATATTAAAAAACCGGAATCCTCGCGCATCATTTCCCACGCCCGCCGTATAATTCCAATTTCCCCAATTACTACAGGGATCATAATCAATTAATACCGACTCAAAATACTCCGCCCCCATTCGCCAATCAATCCCCAAATTCTTGGTTAAAAAACTCCCAACATTCTGTCGCCCACGATTAGACATATAGCCCGTCGTTGCTAATTCGCGCATATTTGCATCCACCAATGGAAACCCCGTCAGCCCATCGCGCCACAATTCAAAACGTTCCCAGTCTTGCTTCCACGGAATAGAGACCCCTTGTAACCCTCGAACTTTGAAAATTTTTGCCCCATGTTTCCCGCTTACCAAACGGAAATAATCGCGCCACAACAATTCAAAAATTAACCAATAGGTCGAATCATTTTTCACCCGTTTTTCTTCGTAGTCATCCACCTGCCAATATGGATAGCGCGGCGACAAGCAGCCTAATGCTAACCACGGTGAAAATTTTGACGAATCATCTGGATTCAGCATTCCATTTCGCGTTTCTTTGTAAACCTTCAACCGATCGCGTTTCCAAATGTACTGATTCACCCGATCGATTCCCGCTGTTTCTCCGCCCCGAAACTCGATTTGTTGACGAGAATCTTTTTCGGGAGCAATTAGGCCAAAGTCTTCCAATGTTGGAATTTCGCCTGCATTAATGGCATCGGGCAGTGGGGCCAATCGTTGAGGGGATGGCAATAGTGCATTCACTGTCGATTCTTTTTCGACTTGTTTGCGAAAACTTGTAAACAGTTCAGGCAATTCACTAACTGCAAAGGGCAAATCGTCTCGATGATATAATGTGTGTCCCCAGAATTTCTTAATTGGAATATTTACAAACTCCAATGCATTTGTTAATGCCGATTCCACGGATAATTCTTCCGCTGTCACTTCTTCATAAAAATAAACTGACGACACGCCCAGTTCTTGCGCAAGCTTTGCCACTTCAATCTCAGGCTTTCCCGATCGCACCACTAAATCACTGCCGAGCGATCGTAACGAAGCCCGTAAATCTGCTACAGATTCCAATAAAAACTGTGCCCGAAATGCTCCAGTCTTCGCAAACCCAAACCGTGTTTTCCCAAATTGCCGATCGTCGAAACAATAAACCGGAATAATTTTCGCCCCAGACTTTGCCGCCTTGCATAGCGGTTCGTGGTCATGAATCCGCAGATCATTACGGTACCAAATAATAATTCGTTTCTCAGCCATGAAAATTCCCGCGCTACTAATATTCGCATTCACACTAAAAGCGATCGTATCTCATGTACACGATCGCCCACTCGTCTCTAAACTTTAACTACAGCCATACTCTAACTACAGCCAAATCTCTAGAACACACTGGTCAACTGACTCGAAACTATATTTTGCGCAAACTGTAATGCAAAAATCGCCAACATTGACGAAATATCAAATCCGCCCAACGGTGGAATAATCGATCGAAACAGATTCAAGTAGGGATCAGTTAACTGAGCTACAGCTTCAAACGGTTGATCAGACCAATTGATACTTGGGAACCAAGTCAGCAGAACACGAATCAACAAGATTGTGCTGTAGATACCTAAAAAGGAGGAAATAATAGTTGCAGGGTTCAAACTTGATGTCATTTTCGCGCTCCTCATATGAAACTGACTAGTTTCAAGTATATCGTTTATATTTTAACGAGTTTCCCACACTTCGGACAACTCTCGACCCACCCCATGATTAAGGATTACCCGCCCTAGGGTGCATCTGGCCTAAGATTCATTCACCGTCAGTTCTAATCCAACCGCGTCATTCCCCTTACTGGATGGGAATCCTTCTTTAGAAGAGCCACTACCAGCAACTCGTTTCAGTTGATCCCGTACATCATCTATTGCATCATTCAATTGGGCAATCTTATCTTCTAGACTCCGACGAGCAGTTTCAGAATTAGCCAATTCTTGCTCTTGTTGGTTCAGCGGAACCGATCGTAGTGGCCGCTTTGCAGGTGTTTTCACCTCCGGCAACCGATCGCTCTTTTCCACTATCAACTCATCATCTGGCAACCGTTTCACCACAATTGCCCCCAATATCCCACCTACAACGCCCCCAACTATGGCACCTAGGAAAAATCCAGTAGAAAAATTATTTTGCTGACTCATAATTCATCCACCTGATAAGTATTGGTCCTAAAAATCTAACCTGTAAGTGCCCCAACATTTAAGTGCCAAAGGTTTAAGTGCCAAAGGTTCGATCGCCCGCATCGCCCAACCCTGGAACAATGTAGCCTTCCTCATTCAGTGTCTCATCGATCGCGGCTGTAAAAATCGTCAAGCTCGGATAGGTCACACTTAACTTTTGCAACGCTGCATGGGCCGCAACCACCGACACAACCCGTACATTGGCCGGATCAACACCACGAGATGTCAGTTCATCCATGGCGATCGTCATCGTTCCGCCCGTCGCCAACATCGGTTCCGTAATCACAACACGGGTTCGCGGGTCAAAGCGTTCTGGAAACTTATTCAAATAACACTTTGGCTGAAGCGTAACCTCATCGCGAACAATGCCTAAATGATAAATCGAGGACAACGGCAATAACGACTGCGCCCCATCTAAAAGACTCAACCCTGCCCGCAAGATCGGGACAACAACAACTGGAATTTCGGTATTGATAAAGGTTGCAGGACAAGGGGCCAGAGGGGTTTGCACCGTTACGTCCGTCGTCGGCAGCCAATCGCGAACCGCTTCATAAGTTAACCAACGCCCTAACTCGGTCATCGCACTTCTAAACAAAGCTGATGGCGTTCCAGCATCGCGAGCCACCCCCAGCCAATGCTTAATCAAGGGGTGGGGTGGAACGTAGACGCGGAGTTGAAGAGTCATAAAAATTCGTTTAAATCAAATATTTCAGAGAGTAAAAAGCTGATGCTGATTGCAGAGCGACCCTATCATACTGTGTCCCGTCTAAATTTCTAACACAACCTTTTAGGGCGATCGCCAGGGATTTGATCTGGAACACAATCAAACCGAACTAAACTCAATCAAACTAAACAACAAAATATAATTCTGTTTAATTTATTAAAAGTATCCATTAATACAGCCTTTCATCTTATTCTGAAATATCTATAACTGAGTCCTTACGGTAGTTATATTCCGGCAGACATACGATCGAGATACTTACATTGTTTCTTCATTAAAAAACTTCGTATTCGCTGCTAACTTTACGGAATTTGAATAAGCATACGGGTATCTTAAGTAGGTCACGCCGGATAGACGACATGTTCGGATATGAACTATTCAGGTAATCTCTTCTATGTCTGAATTAAATCTAGCTTCTTCGTTTAATGCTCCAACACCGAACCTCTTAGATACATTGCTCAAGCCAATTCGCAACTGGATTGACAATGTGGAAATTACCGATCGTGACCGTGCTCATTTACTCTGTAAGCTGATCCCAGCCCAATGTCCATTTGAACGTGATGTCACGGTCTTAGGTCGTAAAGTGGCACATATTCCACCCATGTGTAAGATCAATCCCCTTTATGACCAATTCGTAGGATTGCGGTTCCGATCGCTTTGTTATCTGGTTGATGTGTGCGGTGAAACCATCTAGGGCATGTCCCACCGTTACAATCACACATGGGATTACGTAGAGGCTCTGATCAAGCCTTTAACCTATGGCCAATAACCTAGTTTCAATTTGCGATCGGTTCAGATGTTTGCCAATGAAGACAAGCTTGGTCAATCGAGGTTCTTCTGGTTTCCAAGGACGATCGTAAAAGTCCTCAAACCGAGATCCCACACCCTGCACCACCAAACGCATCGCCTTATCTGGGACTGAGACAAACCCCTTGACTCGATAGACTTCCTGCTCAAGTACGATCGCCTCTAATCCCTCACGTAGTAAAACGGGATCAAAGCTAGCATCAAGTACGATATGCGTTGAATCAATCTCTTCATCGTGATCGTGATCTTCTTCGGCATCATGATGACTTGGCCGATCGGCTAAATGATCTTCTACAGCGGCATTAAATCCCAATAGCAAGTCATTCGGAAGATCGCCATCATTGCGCCCATGGACGACCATTTTCACGGCTCTGGATAACTCAGTTTGAACTAAGGCTTGAACCTGCTGCAATTCTTCCTCTGTCACTAAATCAGACTTATTCAGTACAACCAAATCTGCACAAGCTAACTGATCTTCAAATAATTCTTGAAGCGGGGTTTCGTGATCCAGGTTGGGATCGGCTTTGCGTTGGGCTTCGAGTGCTGCCAAATCCTTCGCCAATGTTCCGGTTGAGACCGCCTCACAGTCCACCACTGTCACGACACCATCAACAGTCAGAGCATGGCGGATGTCTTGCCATTTGAACGCTTTGATCAGGGGTTTTGGTAATGCGAGTCCAGAGGTTTCGATCAAAATACAATCGATTTGATCCCGACGCTCTAAAAGTTGTTGCATAACGGGATAGAACTCTTCTTGGACGGTGCAACATAGGCAGCCATTGGTGAGTTCGACGATGTTGCTCGCCACGATCGGGCCATCTTCCTCATCACAAACTTGACAGGCTTTTAGCAATTCGCCATCAATTCCTAGCTCTCCAAATTCATTGACTAAGACCGCAATCCGACGACCTTGATTATTTTGTAAAAGATTGCGAATCAGGCTGGTCTTGCCGCTACCCAGAAATCCAGTGATGATCGTAACGGGAATTTTTGCTGCCATGAACGGTTGCTTTTTACTTGACGGGGTTCAACTTCATCGTCTTAGAAGTCTGGTTCATCCGTCAACTGCTCAATTAATAGTTCCACCTGCGATCGTCGTTCTCCCAAAAACCGATCGCACTCCTTCAAGTAGGCCGCTGCAACCCCAAACTGTTCAAACACGTCGTTCAGACTCATATCTCCAGATTCCATCAGTCCCAAAATGTCTTCAATTTTTTCGACGGTACTTTCGTAGTTCCAGGGTTCGGTGGTTTTGGTTTTGCGTGGGGCGGCCATTTTAAAATTCTCCTAAGATTGGTGTTTCCTGAGTTTTTGATTGAAGCGAACTCTAAGCGTCGATCGCCCTGCCTTCGATCGTAATAATTTTCGCCGTCGCCCGCCCCGCCCCCAATTGCAGTTCGACCGTTTGCCCGATCGTCAAGTCCGTTGTCGATCGCACCACCGTCTGCGGGTCAGCCAATTCCGATCGCACCACCGCATAGCCTCGTGCCAAAACTGCATGGGGATCAAGCGCCGGTAGTTTGGTTTCCAGGCGGGTCTGGGTGGATTGATGTTGGGCAAGCTGCGATCGCATGGATTGGATAATCTGTTGCTTGAGCCAGTGGAATTGCTGTTGGGCTTGGTCCAGTTGCCGATCGGGCCGCACCAGTCGCAGCCGTCGTTGGAATTGCTGAAGTTTGTCTTGATGATGGGAAATCGCATAATTCAC
>JAYUEW010000218.1:0-3870 GCA_043739045.1 Synechococcales cyanobacterium | reverse complement strand
AATCGGCTTAAAGTGGGAAGACCTATTTAAAGTCCGCTATGCGTTCTAACCCAGTCTGGCTGTATCTTACAAGATTCACAGGCTGCGGAACCAGTGCCTGAATGAATTTACTGAATTTAGCGAAATGGTGGCGAATACATCAGGCCACCTTTGTTCCACAGATCATTCTGTCCGCGAGGCAAATTAAGTGGCGTTTTGCTACCGAGGTTTCGATCGTAAATCTCCCCATAATTTCCCACCTGCCGAATCATTCGCACCACAAAATCATTCGATAATCCCAATCCTTTACCTAAATCTCCCTCAACGCCCAACAGCCGACGTACCGTTGGATCCTTACTCTGCAATTGCTGGTCAATATTCTGAGAGGTGATTCCGAGTTCTTCGGCTTCAATTAGACCATAGATTGTCCATTTTATTAAATCCTGCCAGCGCGAATCACCATCCGCCACAGCGGGCGCTAGAGGTTCTTTAGAGAGGGCTTCGGCCAGCACGATATGAGCATCAGGTTTGGCGAGCTTGGTACGGCGGGAAATTAATTGCGATCGATCGGCTGTAACCCCTTCGCAGCGACCTTCAGAATAAGCACTAAAAACAGTATTAATTTCTTCAAAGACGATCGGTTTAAACGGAATACCACGTTTTCGCATTTGGTCTGTTAGATTCTGTTCAGTCGTCGTTCCAATTTGAATACAGATTGATTTGTTTCTTAGATCTTCTAGCTTCTCGATTTTTTCACCCTTACGCACCATAATGGCCTGACTGTCATAGAACACCACAGGACCAAATTCCAGCCCTACACTGGTATCGCGGCTCATGCTCCAAGTGGTATTTCGACTAAGAATATCAATTTCCCCGGTTTGGACGGCAGTGAATCGTTCCTTTGCATTTAAATTCCGAAATTCCACCGCTTTTGCATCATTAAACATCGCCGCTGCGATCGCTCGACAAATATCCACATCTAGACCCACATAGTCTCCATTTGGCTGCACAAAACTGAACCCCGGCAATTCCCCACTCACGCCACATTGCAACTCCCCACGCGCCTGCACCACACCCATCCGATTGCGTTGTTGCCCGCCACCTGTCAATTCACCTTCGGTCTCGGCCCCACAAGCCGTTAGTCCGAGCAGCAGGATAAATGTCAAGGGTTTGATTGGGCTGAGCCGATCTAGTACAAATTTTCTTTTGCTAGGCATGGTGATTCTGGCGAGGATTAGGTTTATTCTAATACCAAATCCTCCGTGCAATACATCTCCATAATTACATCTTCGTATTTACTATGCAATTTGCCGATCGCATCACGCCCTTGCAACAGAACGTTTTTGCCGATATCGATCGGGCTAAAGCTCGTGTTAAACAATCTGGCTTACCTATCATTGATTTATCCCTTGGGTCCTCAGATTTACCCACCAGTCCTGATATTTTAAATACGATCGCACAGTCGCTTCAAGACACCAGCACCCATAGCTATTTACTTTTTAATGGCACTCAAGATTTTCGTCAGGCAGCGGCGAAATGGTATGAGAAGAAATTTGGAATTACGATCGATCCTGAAACTGAAGTACTTCCGTTGATTGGTTCTCAAGAAGGTACCGCACATTTACCCTTAGCGATATTGAATCCGGGAGACTATGCATTACTTCTTGATCCCGGTTATCCATCCCATTCCGGCGGAGTTCATCTTGCGGGCGGTCGCATTCATCCCATGCCTATTACTGCTGAAACAAATTTCCTTCCCATATTTCAAGACATTCCACCCGATATTTTAAAACGTTCTCGCATGATGGTTCTCAGCTATCCTCACAATCCAACCGGGGCGATCGCGCCGCTTTCTTTTTTTCAGGATGCTGTAGAGTTTTGCCAAAATCATAATTTGGTTCTGGTTCATGATTTCCCTTATGTCGATTTGGTATTTACAAATGATCCGGTGCCTTCAGTATTCCAAGCTGATTTAAATAAATCCTGCTCTATTGAATTGTTTACGTTGTCTAAAAGCTACAATATGGGCGGATTTCGCATTGGATTTGCGATCGGTAATCCCCAACTCATTCAAGCATTACGTCAAATCAAAGCTACCGTGGATTTTAATCAATATCGTGGGATTTTGAATGCGGCAAGTTTAGCCCTAACAGGTTCGCAACATGATGTTCTTAACACTGTACAGATTTTTAAAGAACGATCGATCGCCTTTGTAAGTGGGATGAGTGCGATCGGTTGGGAGGTTGCGATGCCGGATGCGGCTATGTATGTTTGGGCAAAAATTCCCGATCGAGTGGATGAATACTATTCACAACAGTCGATGAATTTTTGTATTGATTTAATGGAAGCGACAGGTGTGATTGTGTCGCCTGGGATTGGTTTTGGAGAAGCGGGTGAAGGCTATGTCCGGTTTGCACTGGTACATGAGGTAGAGGTTTTGAAGATGGCGATCGATCGAATTGGGCAGTTTCTTGAGTCTAAAGCGTCCATCTCTAGAGAGTTTACTTAATTTTTTAGAGAGTCTGACAAATCGATCGAAACTTTTCCGAGTATGATTAATGAATCACTTTTGACAAGTGAATTTGTACTACTATGATATTAAATAAGCCCTGGCACCATGAACCCGATCGCTGCTGATACTCATTATGAAACATACCTCAAACATTACTTTGGGTATGACAGCTTCCGGTTTGGACAGCGGGATATTATTGAGTCGGCGATGAACGATCGGGATGTATTGGTACTGATTCCGACAGGTGGCGGCAAATCATTATGTTTCCAATTGCCTGCTTTGCTGAAACCTGGGTTAACCATTGTAGTATCGCCCTTGATTGCCTTAATGCAGGATCAAGTACAACAGCTTGAAACTAATGGGATTGCCGCAACTTATTTAAATAGTACTTTGTCTCCCCAAGAATCACGAGACCGATCGCGCAATGTATTAGCTGGAAAAATCAAACTTCTCTACGTTGCACCAGAACGATTGCTGAGTGATGAATTTTCTATGGATTTTCTGCCGCAGGTGCAGGCAAGCGTTGGGGTTTCTGCGTTTGCTATTGATGAAGCGCATTGTGTATCAGAATGGGGCCATGATTTTCGGCCTGAATACAGACGTTTGGCGACCTTACGATCGCAATATCCAAATGTTCCTATTTGGGCGTTGACTGCAACAGCAACAGAACGGGTTCGGGCTGATATTGTTGCACAATTACAATTGCACGATCCATTTATTCAGGTGAGTAGTTTTAATCGGCCTAATTTATATTACGAAGTTAGAGCTAAAACCCGCAATACTTACGACGATATCCGATCACAAGTTAAAAAAGCGAATGGTCCCGTGATTATTTATTGTCTCAGTCGGAAGCGGGTGGAGGAAGTCGCGGCGAAATTAATTAAAGATGGTATAAAAGCAATTCCCTACCATGCTGGAATGAACAATGAGGACCGATCGCGTAATCAAAATCGATTCATTCGAGATGATGTGCAGGTGATTGTGGCGACGATCGCCTTTGGTATGGGGATTAATAAGCCCGATGTACGGTTGGTGATTCACTATGATTTACCTAAAAACATTGAAGGCTATTATCAAGAATCTGGTCGTGCAGGACGAGATAGTGAACCTGCGGTTTGTACTTTGTATTATGGTGTGGGTGATATTAAAACTATTGAATATATCATTGCTCAAAAAGTTGATCCTGTCACAGGAGAGCCGTTAGAAGAAGAACAGCGCATTGCAAAACAACAACTTCGCCGAGTCATTAATTATTCAGAAGCATTAGAATGTCGGCGGACGGTTCAACTTAGTTACTTTGGTGAGAGCTTTGCAGGTAATTGTGAAACCTGTGATAATTGTCGATTCCCCAAGCCTCTAGAAGAGCGAACTATAGAAGC
>JAYUEW010000217.1:0-3817 GCA_043739045.1 Synechococcales cyanobacterium | reverse complement strand
GAAATGGGCCATGAAGTCTGGATGTTGCTGGCCAATTCATTGACGGTGATGGCGAGTAAAACGTGGGCCACCGTTACGCCTGTGAAACTGGTCCCCGTGACCTTGGGCGAAAATCGTTGGGTGGCGATCGAATCTTGGTTTGAACTCGGTACGTCTCAGTTTTTGCCGCTGGAAACCTTTGATGTTGTCTGGATGCGAATTGATCCGCCTGTCAACACCGCCTATCTGTATGCGACTTATTTATTGGATTATGTGAATCCAGCAAAAACTCGCGTGGTGAATGCGCCCAGTGGTATTCGGGCGGCCAATGAAAAAATGTACGCCCTGCAATTTTTGAAATCGATTCCCACCACGATCGTCACCCAAAATAAACAGGTGATTCGTGACTTTTTAGCCCAGGAAGGTCGAGTCGTGATGAAACCCTTGGGCGGGAAGGCCGGGGAAGGCATTTTGTTTTTGGAAGAGGGCAATCGAAACTTTAATTCCCACGTTGAAATCAGCACTGTACAAGGCTCGATTCCGGTCATGGTTCAGACTTATTTGCCGGATGCAAAATTGGGCGACAAACGAGTTATTTTGTTGAATGGGGAGCCGATCGGTGCCGTGAACCGAGTGCCGACGGGAGATGATTTTCGGGGCAATATGGCTGTTGGTGGACGGGCTGACAAGGTAGACATAACACCTCGCGATCGGGAAATTGCAGCGGAACTGGCTCCGGCTCTACGACGCGATGGCTTGATTTTTGTGGGAATAGACATCATTGGCGGCAACCTCACGGAAGTGAATGTCACTAGTCCGACGGGGATTCGAGAGGTCGATCGGTTAAGCGGATTAACCCTGGGAATTGAAGTGATGACATGGCTTGAAAAGGGAATTTCTCCGCACTAAGGAATTACTCTTAAATTAAGATCCGGATTACCCTCACTCTAGGGGGAATACTTGGAAATACGATACAAAAACTATATTAGATAATGTCGTTTGACTTAGCAGTCTCTTTCTTTTGGAGGAGTAGCTGTGGTCCATCTCGTCGTAAATTTAGGCGAGTATGATAAATAGTATCAATCTGCCGCTAAGGAGTTTGTGCTGAATTCATTTCGCCTAACGCTGTGGGCTTCTAAACTTATAGGCTTTTAAAATTGTGATGCCTAGGATTCGTCAATGGGTTGCGGTCAAGAATGGGCGTTTTAAAAATGGACTGGGTAGCGCCCTTTTGGTGACGCTGCTAGTAGTAGTAATTCGATCGCTTTCGATATTAGAAGGCTCAGAGTTCAGTGTGTTGGATCAGTTCTTTCGGATGCGCGGTGACGAGCCACTGGATTCGCGGATTGTGATTGTGGGTATTGATGAAAATGACATCAACCTCAGCGATCGATGGCCGATATCGGATCAACAATTGGTCGAGGCGTTAGCAAAAATTCAAGAGATGAAGCCTCGGGCGATCGGCCTAGATTTATACCGAGATATTTCGGTGCCGCCGGGGACATTGCAACTAGGGAAATTTTTACAAGCCAACGAAAATATTATTGGTATTGAGCAGCTAGCGAGTCAAAGTGGTGGCTTAGTTGCTCCGTCGCCGGTGTTGGAAAAGGCCAAGCGGGTTGGGTTTAATAATATTATTTTAGACAGTGATCAACGGGTGCGCCGATCGTTTTTGTATTGGAAAAGCAACCGGGGTAACTATATTCGGGAAAGTTTTTCACTGAAATTGGCTAAGCTTTATCTGTCTAAAGAAAATATTTATGAACAACCCTCTCCCTACCACGTCCCAGATCTGAAATTAGGGCGCGGAATTTTCCGGCAGTTTCAGAGGAATGATGGACCTTATATCAATGCGGATGCGGGCGCGTATCAGGTGATGGTTAATTTTCGTGGAAGTAATAAGCAATTCACCACACTCACGCTTCAGGACTTAATGTTAGGAGCTACTCCATCGCAAATTTTGCAAGATAAAATTGTGTTAATTGGGACTACCGCCACCAGTTTGCACGATTTTTTCGCAACGCCCTATACTCATCATCGGTTTGGCGGTGCGACCCCGTTAATGAGCGGCATGGATTTACAGGCGCAGTTCACCAGCCAGATTTTGTCAGCCGCCCTTGATGGCCGATCATTACTGCAAGTTTGGTCGGAGCCACTCGAAGTTGCCTGGATTGCTCTGTGGGCGACCATCGGGGTGTGTGCCTGTATGAGATTTCGCGGCCCAAAACGATCGTTATTGCTGGTCTTGATCCTAGGAGCGATCGGAATGGTGATTGGCTATGCAGCTTTTTTGATGGGCTGGATAATTCCCGTTGTGGCTCCGTTGGCCGCGTTGATTGCAGCGTTTGCACTCATAACCAGCTATGTGGCTCAATCTCAGGAAAAACTCCAGCGATCGAAAGATTTTTTGTGTCAAATTCTCAACACGATTCCGGACCCCGTCTTTGTCCAAGATCGAACCCATCGCTGGGTGGTGTTAAACCAAGCCTATGGGCGATTTATTGGTGCGGAGATAGAAAACCTAATTGGAAAGACGGTATACGACGTTTTCCCTCAACGGCAAGCAGATGTCTTCTATCAAGCGGATGAGCAGGTCTTGCAGCAACAACAGGAACAGGAATATGAAGAAACGTTGACCAACTTGCTGGGTAGAACTTACTCCATCGCCACAAAACGATCGTTACACCGTGATGCCAACGGGAATGTGCTGTTAGTGGGCGTGATTCGCGACATTACCATGCGGAAATCCCTCGAAGAAAGCCTACGCCGCACGACTCAAGAACTGTCCCAATCTAACCAGGAACTACGAGACTATCAAACCCAACTGCATTACTTGGCCAACCATGATCCACTAACGGGCCTGCCTAATCGTCAACTGTTTCATGAAAAACTCCAACAGTCGATCGACTGGGCCACCTCTGAATCTCAAATAGTGGCGCTGTTATTTATCGATTTAGATGGGTTTAAGCAGGTGAATGACTCATTTTGGCCATGGTGTAGGAGATCAACTGTTGCAGTTAGTGGCCAAGCGATTGACGACGGGTTTACGAACCAGTGATACGGTAGCGCGTCTAGGCGGCGATGAATTTACGGTAATTTTAACGGCGGTTCCGGGAGATCTGGAGGTGATGCGAGTCGCCCAAAAAATGATAGATACTCTCGCGTTGCCTTACAACTTTGATGGGCAGTTAGTTCAGGTGAGTGCTAGCGTTGGTATTGCGCTGTACCCAACTCACTGTGACACGATGGAGGGGTTGTTGCAGGGAGCAGATGGAGCCATGTATGAAGCAAAAGCTGCGGGAAAAAATCGTTATGCGATCGTGAATCCGTCGTTATCGCCATCAAATGACCCCGTTTATTGATTTGGATTCTAATTTTCCGTCACAATAATGAAGTGCGGATGGGAGTGGATGATGGCGACGATCGACTATTGGCTGATGGTGAGTTTAGGATTTTTGGGTAGCTTTGGCCATTGCTTAGGAATGTGTGGCCCCCTTAGTACAGCCTTGCTCCTCAGCGATTCGGCGAGCCAGAATAAATCTATTTTTTTGAAATTTTTGCCCGTAATTTTGCTCAATGTCGGTCGGTTGATTAGTTATGCCCTAGTTGGCGCATTCATGGGCGGGGTCGGGTCTGTGATGATGGCGGGTGGCGCTTGGGTGGGGTTAGGCAGTCCACTTCGACAAGCCTTTGCTGTTGTCACGGGGCTGATGTTGGTGGGATTTGGAGTCTCGGCCCTTGGCGATCGGGGCTTACCGCAGCATCCCTTCGCGGTCCGATTGCACAATGGTCTTAATCACTGGATGGGCCGCTGGGTCATGGCTTCACCGGGAGTTCT
>JAYUEW010000216.1:0-20102 GCA_043739045.1 Synechococcales cyanobacterium | reverse complement strand
ATTAATGCTTCTCACAGGTACTACAATGAACGTCCGCTATTATTCGATCGCAGCTATTCTTTGTCTTACAAGCTGCACCAATAACGCAGATATTCTTCCGAGTAGTATCCCAAGTCCTGTCACTGCTGTTGAACAGGTGAATACTGGAGCGATCGACGGCAAGGCACAATCGAAACTAGAAAAGCGATTGGTGTTGACAAAGACTTCAACCCCTCAGGCCATGCAGTTAGCCGCAACCCTCAAAAAAGCAAACGCAAAGGTCTACACCGCTTATTGGTGTCCCCATTGTCATGATCAAGGGGAACTGTTTGGTAAAGATGCTTTTGCGATCGTGGCCCCAATCGAATGTGCCAAGGACGGCAAGGGTACACAGGTAGCTCTATGTAAAGAAGCTGCAAATAAGGCTGGAGAAAATTTTGGGTTTCCGACTTGGGAAATTAAGGGTCAATATTATCCTGGAGTGAAAACATTAGAGGAGTTGTCTGCGATCGTGAAATAAAATTAGTGAAATGAGGTTTTTACTGAGAACGTCCTTCATAAATTCAGCCGCGATCGAAATGCGCCTATCAGGAAATCTAAAGGATGTCAAAATTTCCCCACGATGACTTCGCCAAAGCCTACCTAACCGAACTACTCAGCACCACTGGAAAAGCTACCCCAAATCACCCGCTCAAAAACGAAACTCGACTTGCCGATTTATGGTTTGAAATCAATCCAAAATTTGCCGAAAGACGTGCTGAATTGGGACTCCTAGGCGAACTTCTAACCCGCGATGCATTAATCGAAGTGTTCCGAAATCCCGCCACTCCAGTTGAAATTAGAACCTGTCAAAGCAAACTCTCCACCCTAGAAACCGAACTCCTCAACAAAGCAAAGCGAAACAAGGAAACGCTCTCAGAATATCAACTCCCATACCTCTGGCTAATCATGCCCACCGCCTCCGAAACCATCCATGAGGGCTTTGGTACGATCGGCACCGAAATTTCGGGCGTATACCATTTCCCATCCTTACAACGCACCGGACTAATCGTCGTCCACCAACTCCCAAAAACTGAAAACACCCTTTTCCTAAGAGTTCTGGGCAGAGCCGGGGAACAACGACGGGCGATGGCCTATGGCCGGTCTTTGACCATCGAAGAAGTTGTCCGACACCCAGTTTCACCGCTCTATACTAGTATTGAAGAACTGCTCGCCAACTATCGAACCGACCTAGAAAACCTTCGACCCATCACACCCGAAGAAGAGGAACTGATTATGAATCTATCCACCGCCTATCTCAAAAAACGCGAAGAATGGAAACAAGAAGGTATCGAGTCTGGAATCTCACAAGGGATTTCACAAGGGATTGGCATAGGGCGACAACAGAATAGCTATGAAGTAGCCGCTAACCTTCTCAAGGAAGGATTGTCCGTGGAATTTATCATGAAAGTTACGGGACTAACAGCGGCTCAGATCCAAAGCATCACGATCCAAGCTACTGAAACATAACTGCTTCAAAAAATCACTGCTGTAATTCCCAAAAGATCTCACATTTTTGCCTTTATAATACAAAGTCCGATATGATACCAGACTAAAACCGTTTTCAACAACCATCTCCCATGCAATTCATCGACCAAGCTGAAATCCAAGTAATCGCAGGCAACGGCGGCGATGGCATGGTGTCGTTCCGGCGCGAAAAATATGTGCCCACAGGCGGACCCAGCGGCGGCAATGGGGGATGGGGCGGCGATGTCATCCTGCAAGCCAACGAAAATCTTCAGACCCTGCTCGACTTCCGTTATCAACGCATCATTAAAGGGGAAGACGGAACCAAAGGCGGAATCAAAGATTGCACTGGACCCTCGGGAAACGATCGCATCGTAGAAGTCCCCTGTGGCACCATGATTTTCGATGCGGAAACCGGAGAACTAATCGGCGACTTAACCGAACACGGAGAACTGCTTCCAGTCGCTAAAGGCGGTAAAGGCGGACTCGGGAATGCAGCCTTCCTGACCAACAGCAACCGCGCCCCAGAACGATCGCAACCCGGCCAAGAAGGCACCTCCCGTCAGCTTCGGCTCGAACTCAAGCTCTTGGCCGAAGTCGGGATCATCGGCTTACCCAACGCTGGTAAATCAACCCTAATTTCCGCACTCTCCTCCGCCCGCCCCAAAGTCGCCGACTATCCCTTCACCACCCTTGTCCCCAACCTCGGCGTAGTCCGTAAGCCCTCCGGTGACGGAACAGTATTTGCAGACATTCCTGGACTCGTGGAAGGCGCACACATGGGCATTGGATTGGGCCACGACTTCTTGCGTCACGTCGAACGGACCCGTGTCTTATTGCATTTGGTAGACATCACCAGCGAAGACCCGATCGGAGCCTACACCACCATTCAGCACGAGTTAACCGCCTACCGTCCTGAACTCGCCGAGCGTCCACAAATCGTCGCATTTAATAAACTGGATGCGCTAGATCCTGAAGATCCGATCATCACCGAACTCACCGAACAGCTCGAAGCGGCTAGCAAAAGTCAGGTATTTCTGATTTCTGGCGTGAGTCGATTGGGCTTGGATATTCTGATGCGCAAGGTTTGGAGTGTTCTGGACTTTGACAATGAAAATGCTTTGGATGACTACGGCATTCCACTCCGCTTATCGAATTCGACCCAATAAACTAAGGCTGATCAATTTGCGATCGTCCGAGAGTTGCATCTTTGGGCGCATTTTTTCCGATCGGCGGCGCGGCCACAGACGTAGTTTGTTGATTAAAGGCTTGATAGCTCAGTTTAGAAATTTGCTGAATCAATAGATACGCACGGTCATCATCACGGGGACGTTTCACCAGCACCGCAGCCACATAACGCTGTCCCGTAGCCGTATCCACCAAGCCAACATCTGCCAACATGGTGCCGATCGTCCCGGTTTTGTGAGAAATCGTGGCCCCTTCCCCCAACCCTTTTGGTAAGAGACTATCGTTTTCAACCCGTCGCATGATGTCAAGCACCCGATCGCGGGATTTAATCGACATCAACTTGCCTCGGCTCAACAAACTCAACATCATACCCATATCTTTCGCTGTCGTTGTGTTGGTTCCCTTCACATCAGGCAGCAGATTGCGAACCGTCGTTCCCGTGAGTCCCCAAGAGTGGAAACGCTGGTTGAGAGCCTCAGAACCACCGAGCAAATCAATCAACATATTAGTAGCGGTGTTGTCGCTCACGGTGATCATATCCACCGCTGTTTTAATGGCCGCAAACTTACTGCCAACAGGCTGATACTGCATTGCACCCGATTCAGTCGCAACGAGATCTTTACGCATTACGATTGGCTGATCAAGCTTAATTTTTCCTTGATCGACATCTTGAAAAAACGCGATCAAAATGGGCAGCTTAATTGTACTCGCCGCTGGAACGACTTCCGCAGCGCCAAAATCCACATAAGCATGACTATCCAAATCCACCAGCATTACGCTGGGAGCAAGTTGTGCATTTTGAGTGATGAGGGTTTGAATTTGAGATTTTAAGGGTGCAAATTCTTGACCGAGGGGCAATTGGTTCGGCTCTTCCTTCACCACAGATGTCGTGTCGGCTGCCGCATTAGACGAATTTGTTCCTGCCGTTAGACGCGTGGTGGGATCCCAAATGGACAAAACTGTGCCGGAAATAACGGCTAAACCAACGCCCAAAATCAACAGCCGAATGACATACAGCAGCGCCGCTTGGGCAAGGTTACGAGGGCGGGGAAGACGAATTGGATTATCGGGCGGAGAAAAAAGTGCATGTTTACGGGGGGCGCGTTCACGACGTTTCGATCGTAATTCTTCTAAGCTAGGGCGCTGCGGCTTTCTGGGGAATTCGACCACCTGAGCCGTTTTGGGTACGGGGCGAGGAGCTACTTTGGTCGGACGTTTTTTTCCAAACTTCGGCAAAAATCCTAGAAAGCCTTTGGAGGAAGTCTCTTTGGATTTACTACGATTACGCTGGGCGCGACGATCGGCCAGCGAAGGGTTCAGTGCAGGATTGGGCAAGGGGTTGGGGGTTGGACGAAGTTCTGGGGCAACATTGTTGGTTTGCGAAGAACGACGAGGCTTGCGTTGTCGCCTTGACAAAAACTTAAATGATGATCCACCTGATTTCTTCATGGGGCTGTCCATATTGACGTGAGAGATACGCGATCGTCGGAAAGAAAACTGGTAGAACGAGTTCGCAAAAAATAATTGACCAAGTGACTGAGATTTTATCCTAAAAAAAACTTTCTCGACGACTTCTTTTACGAGTTCAGCATTTCACATCGATCGCAGCGAGTTTAAACAAAAGATCTGATAACTAGTTTCTGATAACTAGTTAATTTGTATCCGATTCAGACTCAATTTCTGTAGAACCACCTTTGACAGATTCACGATCTTTATGATCAGAGTTCTTCTGTTGAATTGCCCATCGCATCTGCCGTAAAATTCCCATTAACATCGTCATCTCATGCACTGACGGCACCGCCCGATCGAGCAGCAACCGAAAGTGCCGCATCCGACTCTCAGCCGTATGATCATGGAGATAACCGATCGTCAACAAAAGTTCTTCTAATCCCAAATAAAACGCATTGATCAGTTGAAATGGAGCCGCGATCGGAGCCATCGGACTCAACTCGCCCTCAAGTAGATGCTGGTGCAACTCATAACAACAAATCCCCACAGCCTGCGCAAGATTCAACGATGGATAATCAGGATTTGACGGAATGGTAATCAGCCGCTGTGCATACTTCAACTCAAAGCGCCCAAGTCCATGATCTTCGCGCCCGAAAATGATCGCGGTTTGGAATTGAGAATTGGAAAATTGAGAATTGAGAATTGAAGAGTCAGAATTTGAGGGAAGTAACCAGGGGACGACCGATCGTAACGACTCAGCTTGGGTTTCCTCGCGGCCCACGGTGGCTGCAATTCGATGGCATCCATTAAGCGCTGAAGCCAAATCTGGCACCACAAGCGTATTATCTAGTATCTCCGCTGCCCGAACAGCCATCCGGCGCGCATCCTCCGATCGCACATCACACTGCGGATTCACCACCACCAACTGCCGCAATCCCATATTCTTCATCACCCGCGCCACCGACCCAATATTCCGCTCTCCACCCGGCTCAACCAGTACAATACGGATAGACTCTAATCCCATCACTTCAACTCTCTAACCCTTAAATCCTCAATTCAACACTATGCCACGCCAACGTAAAAAATCTGATTTCCCCAGCAAAACATGTGTCGTTTGTGGATTTCCTTTCACTTGGCGCAAAAAGTGGGAGAAGTGTTGGGATGAGGTGAAGTACTGCTCCGATCGGTGCCGCAATCACCGATCAGAAGTCAAATAAGAATCTAATCACCAGCAATTAAGACTTCTTCCAGTTTGGCTTCACCACTTGACGGGCACGGGCAATAGCTAAACAATCATCGGGGAGATGTTCCACGATCGTGGAACCTGCCGCAGTCGTCACATCATTACCAATAATCAACGGTGCAACTAGGGAATTATTGGCCCCAATTTTACTCCGATCGCCAATAGTAGTGCGGTGTTTGGCCTGTCCGTCGTAGTTGACCGTGATGGTTCCGGCCCCAATATTCACCTGAGTCCCCAAGGTGGCATCACCGAGATAAGTTAAATGGGCTGCATTTGTGCCGGATCCAATTTGAGAATTTTTCACTTCTACAAAGTTACCAATCCGACAGTTTTCGCCAACCACTGCTGCCGATCGTAAATGAGCATAAGGTCCGACAGTCGAACCCGAATTAACGATGCTATCTATCACCACAGAAAACAAAATTGTCGTGTTTTCACCGATCGTACTGTTTTCAATCAAGCTCCCAGGACCAATCCGACTGCCCGCCCCGATCGTGGTGGTGCCGCGCAGGTGAGTTTGCGGTTCGATGATGGCATTGGGCGCGATCGTTACGGTGTCATCGATCGTCACACTAGAAGGATCCACGATTGTCACGCCTTTCAGAAGCCATTCCGTTTTGATTCGCTCTTGCAGCATTGCGTAGGCATCGGCCAACTGTTTGCGATCATTAATGCCCGTAATTTCCGCTTCATCCGGCACATCCATCACCATGACCGGGTTCAGGAAATTCACCGCATCGGTTAGATAATATTCTTTCTGATCATTTTCTGCTGTTAACTTGGGTAATACTTGCTCCAAATCGGGCCAACGAAAACAATAAATACCCGCATTAACTCGACGATTTTCCCGTTGTTTTGGTGTGCAATCGCGGTCCTCGATAATTTCAGTGAGATAGCCCTTGGCATCACAAAACACGCGACCATATCCCTTAGGATTAGTCAATTGGGCCGTGAGAATGGTGGCGGAATTACCGTTTTCTTGATGAACTTTGAGCAATTTTTCTAAGGTATTCGGACGGATCAAAGGCGCATCGCCATTCAAAATAATTAAGTCCCCCGTAAAGCCCGCCAACGCTGGAAGCAATTGCTGTGCCGCATGTCCCGTACCGAGTTGCTCCGTCTGTTCAACAAATTCAAGGCTACGATCGGCTAACACCTGACGCACCGTATCCGCCTGGTAGCCAACAATCACAATTTGTCGCTCGGGTTGCAGCCCCTGAGAGGTATCCAGCACTCGCTCTATTAACGTCTTTTGCCCTAAGGTATGGACAACCTTGGGAAGCGTGGATTTCATTCTTGTGCCTTTTCCGGCAGCTAAAATTGCGATCGCGACCATAATCGATTCTTCACCCAATACCATCATTCGGCAGTATACCCCGCCGATCGAATTGATCTCCGTCAGCCCCACGACTAAGATGCAACCCGTTGTTCTGTCCGCTTCACGTAACGATCGAGCCAGACATCACGATTCGGTTTTTTGATTTCAGTAACATGAATAAATTCCATAAAGGAATCCATCAATATTGGATTTCGCCAGCTCCGATCGGCTTCTTCCTGCATGATGTCAATACATTCTTGAGGCGTAAAAGACTTTTTATAAGGCCGTTCACTGGACAACGCATCATAAATGTCAATGAGCTGAAACGCCTGAGCCAAATAGGGAATATCGTCGCCCTTGAGTCCGTCAGGATAGCCCGACCCATCCCAGCGCTCGTGGTGATGGCGAATGATTGGGGTGACACCGCGCATGGTCCGCAAGGGTTGACAAATGCGTTCGCCGATCGTCACATGGGTTTTCATAATTTCGAATTCTTCCGGAGTAAATTTTCCCGGCTTCAGCAAAATAGCGTCTGCAATCCCCACCTTGCCAATGTCATGTAAATAACCGCCCCACATTAAATCACGAACTTCATTACGACCCAACTCCAAAAACTCACCAAACGCCTTGCCCCGACTGACCAATCGTTCACAGTGATCACCCGTATTTGGATCGCGACTTTCCACCGTGCGGGCGATCGAAAATAATACTTTCTCGGCATGATCTAGATCTTGATTCAGTCGCTTTTGGCAAACCAATGACTTAACTCGGGCCGATAGCTCAAGTTCATCGAAGGGCTTAATCAAAAAGTCATCGCCGCCTGCCTCAATCCCCCGAAGCCGAGCTTGCCGATCGTGTAATGCAGTGACAAAAACAACTGGGATCAAGCGTGTATGATCATCCGCTTTGAGGCGACGGCAGACTTCATAACCATCCATCCCCGGCATCATTACATCCAGCAAGATTAAATCTGGATCTTCAGCTAAGACCAGATCGATGGCCAATGGACCGTTTTCTGCTTCCAAAACCTTGTAGCCATCCAGCGTAAGAAGTTCAGATGCAACCATGCGACTAAATAGGTGATCGTCCACCACTAATACTTTTGCAGAATTCATATCAAGGTTATCCACAGTAGCCAATGCCTATCCCTGACGGACGATCGAGAAAACTAAAATAAACAGATACTCGCTTCACCTAAACGAAGTATGAGCAATTATCGAGTGCGATCGCTCAGTCTTTATGTGAAGTTCATACTTGGATAAAGTTATTGTGTTGAATTTCCTATGAAACTGTAAAAACTTTTCTGAAAAATCGGTCTAGAAACTGGTCTAAAAAGGGGGCTGTTTAGGTCTATTTAAACTGTGGAAATTAAACTCTAGGCAGATTGAATAAGCTATCTCTAACATTATTCAATCGTCTCATTAATGGGGAAACGATCGATTAATTGAACCGCCCGCACCGCATTATCTTTTAGGGTACGCGAAGCATGGGGAACGTAGGGAATTTGCGACAAAATGTCTAGTGTTCGCCGCATCATTCTGACAATATCACCCTCATCCATACTAGTATTGGCCGCCAGCTCCGCCCATTCGGTTTCCAAGGCCCACTGCTCCACAATGCTCACCAAGTCTTCTTCGAGCCAAATAGGAATCATCACATCCTGACGGCGCTGACGTTGGAAAAGCTGACGGCGCAAAGGACGCAGGGTTTCAACGACTTCGATGACGGTCTCAGACAATGCATACCGACTCCAACTATCTGGGCGGGCTGCTTCTGTGACCAATGCTGCGCAAACGGCGGCCAAATGGTGCGGGTCGAGATCATCCAGTTCACCAGACATTACCGCTAGCCCCAACCATAATTCATTGTCCCCCCGAATCGCAGCGATCGCCTGCCCAAGTTCTGTCGGCTGCAACCCATCCAACGCCCCAAATTCTTGCAACAACTCAACTAAAGCCAAGAAATCATTCCAATGTCGCTGGCTCTGACGGCCCATTTGAGAGGTGACGGCAGCTAAATCTCCCTCCAGCAGTTCAATGCGACGCTGAGCCTTAACGATTTTGGCCCGATCGCCCCATTTGTGAACCGGATGATTGTCGATATTGGCCTGCACTCCTTGCATCCGTTGAAGCTGGGCATAAACTTCAGGCGGAAGGGTTTCAGCGGTATCGTAGTCGAGTTGGGGAATTTTGCTGGCCAGTACTGCGGAAACGTCATCGCCTCGACGGGACTGGCCGGGACGCGGCATCAAATCATCTGGAATAGGAAGCCGATCTATTGCTTCTAGGCGGGGAATATCGGGACGCAGTTGAACAACGTCAGCAATGCTAGCAATCCGCCAACGATTATCCCGGCTGAGACAAAGTAAATAAGGAAGCTGACCCGGACCCGAAAGCTTAGTGACCAGTACAGCGGAAATAGGAGTCGGCACCTGAACAGTATTGCCTTTGAGCAATAGTGCAGTTCCAGCCAACGCATAGGGCAACATCAGCACAAGTTCCTGAGCATGGGATTCGCCCGCTTGAAGTTGAAGCGTTTTGAGCAGCCGTTTTTCTTCGCGCTGCCGATCTTGCAGTTTTTCGTACTGAGATAAAAGCTTCCAATCTACCGAAGCAACCCGTTTTTTCAAGGCTGTCAGTTCGCCTTCAATCCGATCGACTTCTGCACGTTGAGGTTTGAGCGCAAAGGAGGCTAAATACTGGGCAAAACTTCGCTCAATTAATTCTTTAGCTTGCTCTAGAGTGTGAACCTGCAACAAATTCAACACCATGCCATAACTCGGCGTAAACTGACTCACTAGTGGATCCGCGCCACCCGTTGCTAGTTTGGCCGCTTCTCGTGCGCCTTCGTAGGGAGTTTGAACGGTCAATACGTAGCCGACTTTATCCATTCCACGGCGACCTGCACGGCCTGACATTTGCAAGAATTCGGAACCATTCAATAACCGATGTCCAGCGTCCGTCCGCTTGCTTAGTGTGGAGATAACTGTAGTTCTTGCAGGCATATTAATCCCAGCGGCCAAGGTCTCGGTGGCAAATACAACTTTGACTAAGCCCTGTTGAAAGAGTTCTTCCACGAATGCTTTCCAAGCTGGAAGCAAACCCGCATGGTGCGACGCAATCCCCCGAACGATCGCACTAACCTGACTTTCACGGGCAATTTCAGGGTTCCGATCGATGAAGGCTTCAACCTCAATTTTAATTTTTTCCGACTCTTCTGGGGTGAGTAATGTGAGACCTGCAACCGCATCCATCGCCCGATCGCAACCTCGACGGCTGAAAATAAAATAAATTGCGGGTAGCATTTGGGCCTGATTCAGCTTTGACACCACAAAGGAAATTGCAGGTGCTTCGGGTCTTTTTTCACCTCTAGGGTTTGAACCGCGTGGCCGTTGTTTGCCACCTTTTGGCTTCAACATTGGACTGATGGCGGTACCTGAATCATCTAAGAGTGGGAAGATTCCCAAAGGGTTGGCAAAGGAAAATTGCAATGGTACAGGTCGAAAATCAGAATAAATTAATTCAGTTGGTCCATGAATCTGGTTAATCCAATCTGTCAGTTGGTTACTGTTTGCCACCGTTGCGGATAACCCGACAAGTTGAATTTCAGGTGGACAGTAAATAATTGATTCTTCCCAAACCGTCCCGCGCTGACGATCGTTCATGTAATGACACTCATCTAAAACTACCGCTTCCACTCCTAACATCGAGCCACCAGACTCTCCGATCGCCGTTCCATACAGCATGTTTCGGAAGATCTCAGTGGTCATAACCACGATCGGAGCATCACGATTAATTGATATATCACCTGTCAATAGGCCTACTTGATCTTGGCCAAACTGATTACGAAAATCTCGGAACTTCTGATTAGATAACGCTTTCAGTGGAGTGGTATAGAAAACTCGGCGGTTTCGTTCACGCGCTCTATAAATTGCATATTCGCCAATTAATGTCTTCCCAGAACCCGTAGGAGCACAGACAACAACTGACTTGCCCATATCCAGTGCGACGATCGCATCAAGCTGAAAACTATCTAATTCAAACGGAAAGACTTCAGACGGGTCGATGCCAAAGATTTCGGGGGAGTTAGTCACAGGGCATAAATCGAGGGATGATGGTGTACGCGAATTCCTCAAGTACTCTAGTGTACGCTCACTTTTGACCCATGACCGATACCCATGGTCGATTTACGTATGATCCAGCAAACTGCTGTAAATTGATCTATAGCAAATCTCGCGGAATCGTGGATCATGTCCCCTGATATTATCGGAACTCACCTATGGGCGCAGACGCTTGAGAAGTTAAAGCTCAAAATGAGTCCACCCACGTTTGATACCTGGATTGCAAAGACAGTGGTGGAAAATTTTGATGCAGATTGTCTTATTATTAGAACCCCACATCCATTTGCTCAAAAGTGGCTGACACGATATTATTTGCCGACCATTCTTCAAGCAGTTCAAGATGTTGCAGGTCGTCCGATCGAGGTTCGGCTGGTTAATAGCGTGATTAATCAAGATGCAATAATTGAGTTTGATGATGCAACATTTTTAAAATCATCGTCTAGAACAGTTGATAATTCTCAAAATGTCAAGCCTTCAGTTCAATTGTGGCAACCGCCATCCGCTCAGGAATTTCGCCGATCGGAACTAAATTCTCGTTATGTGTTTTCTCGTTTAGTGGTTGGCCCAAATAATCAAATGGCTCATGCAGCATCATTAGCTGTTGCAGAGTCTCCCGGACAAGAATTTAATCCATTATTTCTCTGTGGTGGAGTTGGTTTAGGTAAAACGCATCTAATGCAGGCGATCGGTCATTATCGTTTAGAAATAAATCCTAATGCTCGTATTTACTATGTATCCACTGAGCGATTTACAAATGATCTCGTAACTGCTATTCGTAAAGACAATATGTACGCATTTCGGGAGCAATATCGGGAAGTTGATGTACTGCTAGTTGACGATATTCAATTTATCGAAGGTAAAGAATACACTCAAGAAGAATTTTTTCATACGTTCAATACCTTGCACGAAACAGGTAAACAAGTTGTTCTGGCTTCCGATCGCCCTCCAAATCAGATCCCTCGATTACAGGAGCGACTATGTTCTAGATTTTCTATGGGCTTGATTGCAGATATCCAACCGCCTGATTTAGAAACTCGCATGGCAATTTTGCATCGTAAAGCAGAGTATGAAAATATTCGTTTACCCCGAACTGTAATTGAATATATTGCTTCGACGTATACATCAAATATTCGCGAACTAGAAGGTGCATTAACTCGGGCCTTGACCTATACTTCGATCGCAGGTTTACCGCTTACCGTTGAAAATATTGTGTCAGTTCTAAATCCACCAATGGAAAAGATGGATGTGTCCCCTAATATTATTTTCGATGTGATTATCGATCACTTTAATGTTCCGTCCGTTGATTTGAAGGGGACATCTAGACGACGTGAGATTAGTATGGCCCGTCAAGTGGGGATGTATTTAATGCGTCATCATACAGGTCTTAGTTTGCCTAAAATTGGGGAAGAGTTTGGTGGTAAAGATCACACAACGGTGATGTATAGCTGTGAGAAAATTGAAAAACTTAAAGCTTCCGATCGGGATTTTGCACAGACGTTACGATTATTGAATGATCAGGTTCAAGCGACAAATAAAGGCCGTAATCGCTAGATTTAATATCAGTATTTAACATCAGTTAAGTTATGATCCCTTGTAAATTAATTTATTCTGCCTATGCTTCTAAGTCTATAGTGTGACATTGTTGATCAGTGCGATTGAGTTTGTGATTAAGGCTGTGGAAAACAGTCAATTGAAATGTGGAAAACTAAGGGTAAATTCTGGTTTTTTGTTACACCCAGTTATACTAAAGCCTCTCTAGCTTGAGTTTTGGTGATTTTTCCACAACCGATCGCTCCGATCAGTTGGAACGACTATCAAGATCACGTTTTCCACAACCAAGATCGCCCACAATCCCTTACAGTTTAAACCTGGATTTTGATCCACTCAACCTCAGTTCAACCTCAGTTCAACCTTACATTCCCTACCTCGCCATGAAACTCGTCTGTACCCAATCCAATCTCAGTAGTCATCTATCGTTAGTGAGTCGTGCAGTCTCGTCTCGCCCGAGCCTCCCGATTTTGGCCAACGTGCTGTTGAATGCCGATGAAGTAACGCAGAGGGTTAGTTTATCCGCATTTGATTTGAGTTTGGGAATTCAGACTAGTTTCCCCGCACAAGTGACAACAGGTGGAACCCTGACAATTCCGGCTAAGCTTTTGGGTGACATTGTGTCCCGGTTGCCGGAAGGTGAATTGGCGCTGGATGATGGTGCGGACAATCAGGATGATAGCGGGATTTTGGTGACGCTGAAATATGCGTCGGGTAAGTATCAAATGCGCGGCCTGGGCGCTGAGGAGTTTCCTGAATTGCCAACGATTGTGGATGGGGATTCGGCTCAGTTGTCGGCAGAAGCGATGATTGAAGGGTTGCGTAGTGCGTTGTTTGCAGCGAGCGGGGATGAGACGAAGCAAGTGCTGACGGGGGTGCATTTGAGTGTCCAAGATGATGGACTAGAGTTTGCGGCGACGGATGGACATCGGTTGGCAGTGGTGCAGACAGTGGCCCACCCGGATGATGTTTCTGGGGCATTGCCAAAGTTGGATGTGACGGTTCCGGCCAAGGCGCTGCAAGAGGTGATTAAGATGCTCGATCGGGGCAGCAGCAGTACGGTGGCGGTTAAGTTTGATCCGGGCCAAATTGTATTTGAATGGGCTGAGCAGCGTTTGACGAGTCGGCTTTTGGAGGCTCAGTATCCCAACTATCGTCAATTGATTCCCCGTCAGTTTGCCCATCAGGTGACGCTCGATCGTAAGGCGTTGTTGAGTGGGTTGGAGCGGATTTCGGTAATAGCAGATCAGCATAACAATATTGTCAAAATGAGTATTATGCCCGATTCACAATCCATTAGTTTATCCGTGGATGCGCAAGATGTGGGAAGTGGTCAGGAGACAATAGCAGCGCAGATTACGGGTGAGGGAATGGATGTGGCGTTTAATGTTAAATATTTGATTGAGGGGTTGAAGGTGATTAATACTACCGAAATTCAAATTCAATTGAATACGCCGACTAGTCCTGCAATTTTGTCGCCGTTGGGAAGTTTGAAGATGACCTATTTAGTGATGCCTGTGCAGGTGCGATCGTAGAGATATTCTCCTAGGTGTTGAGATAGAATGGTTCAATCTATTATTGTCCTATTCTATGAATTATCAAGATATCATCACGATTGAACCGGGTAAGCGAAGTGGTAAACCTTGCATTCGAGGAATGAGAATTACAGTTTATGATGTTTTGTCTTATCTGGCATCAGGGATGACTCAGGAAGAAATTCTTGAAGATTTTCCTTATTTGACAACGAACGATATTATGGCTTGCTTGAGTTATGCTGCCGATGGTCTATGACCGACCGGAGGTCATCGTGAACAAAAACCTTAGTTATTGCTGCATGAAGCCTCTGTTTGATCATTGAAAACGATCGAAATTCAAGAGTTTTTTCAAGAGCCGTCACTCGGTATTTTGATTTTGTCTTAAGCCCAGCCTTTTATTTCCCGACCATTTAATTTGGGCAATTTTTCTTGGTTTCACTGATCTAAATTACTCAATCCATTGGCTCCAAAACACCTACTCCCTTCCCACCCAAAGGATAGCCGTTATAAAGTGAATAATTGGGCGTGCGAAGCCCGCTGCAACATTTTTGGGATCAATTATTTTGTAGAAGCCCCTAATAATATAAAACCCATTGTGAGACTTCGCCCTGCGACTCTTGCCGTAGTATACTACTGTTGAAAACATATGTTTCTTAGAGATACACCATGTCTGACCGCCAAACTGGTACTGTTAAATGGTTTAACGACGAAAAAGGCTTCGGCTTCATCACTCCTGCAGGTGGCGGTGATGACCTGTTTGTCCACTTTAAAGCTATCCTCACTGATGGTTTTAAAGTGCTGAAAGAAGGTCAAAAAGTTTCTTTCGTGGCTATGCGAGGACAAAAGGGTATGCAAGCCGAAGAAGTTCGCTCAGAGTAATTTCTAGATTTGTTATATAGCTGTTGCTACTTTCATTAGGACAAATCAAAGCCCAATAAGCGCCGCAACTCCATTATTGGGCTTTGTGTCCTAGCAAGACTGGCGACAGTTAGCTACAAAGGTTCTTTTTCATTCTCCCAGATTGCCCTAAGGATCTTGATTTCATCATAGGCATACTCTTCTCATAAATGATTAAATAAATTGCGAAGGGAATCGCCACCGATCGCATCTAATGTTTTATAGCGATTAATCGCACGGTGGAGGCGATCGCAAATTTTTCCCGTACTGAACAAGACAGCTACCACAATAGTCTCAAGTATTACCGAGACATGAATAATGTCGTTGATACTGCTAGACAGGAAGGCGAAAAGAAAGGGATAGAAAAAGGCCGAGAAGAAGGTCGATTATTGGAACGATCGCTCATGCTCCTACGTCTTCGTACGGTTGGAGAACTTTCTGACGATATCAAAACCCAAATAAATTAGCTATCGATCGAAAAATTAGACGCACTAACTGAACTTTTTCTTGATTTTACGGATCTAAATGACTTAGTTAATTGGCTCCAGAACACCCCAGACTAAATGTCTATCTATTTCCTCAATATCGATCGCACCAACCTAAACGCCGATCGGCGAAATTCCTTTGGTAGATGAGATAGAATTAATCCTACTATTGCTTTGACTTTGGAAGCCGATCGTCCTAAATGCACCAATTCTCTGCCCCGATCGGTTTCTCCTTGTTCAATTAAGCGCAATCCCAATAGCAATTGAGTTTCAGAAAAACGCGATCGGCGAATGGACTCAATATCAATCTCTTCAAATCGATAGCCATCTAAATAGTTTAATTTATCAGTCAAGTAGGAAATTGCCCGATCGATGCCTTGTTGTTCCGCATGAAAACGGTAGGCCATTAGCCGCTCGCTCAAGTAGTAGGCCGATCGGCCTGACAAGGCAAATCGTACAAACAAATCATTATCTTCACAATTCTGCCAATCTTGCCTCATGTAATCCAAATCTCGTAACGCGTCCGATCGCCACAGTGTTGCGCCAATTTGTAGACTCTGAATGACAAAGACTTGATTTAGTAAATCCGGTAGTATTCCAGACTTGAGCTGCGATCGACCCCACTTTTCTGAATTCATCTCACTCCACTCATACTGAATTTTCCCCATCTCATCCATCACCCAATG
Source organism: Synechococcales cyanobacterium (assembly GCA_043739045.1). Classification (GTDB taxonomy): domain Bacteria; phylum Cyanobacteriota; class Cyanobacteriia; order Leptolyngbyales; family Leptolyngbyaceae; genus JAAFJU01. The sequence goes on along the minus strand of JAYUEW010000216.1, from coordinate 4,148 downwards.
ATCGGTTCCAACCAACCCCGCACTAAGATTTTCGTCTAATACTCGACTTGTCTTCTCCAAAAAATCCGGCATTAACCGATCGTCATCATCGAACTTCACAAAATATTTTCCCGTTGCGGCCTCGTATCCCGATCGCATATTGTTACTTTTGCCAATATTCTGCAGGTGCCGAATGTAGCGAATTCGGGGATCATTAATCTTTGCCATCACCTCAGAGGTCTCGTCCCTTGAGCCATCATCACAAACAATCAACTCCCAATCTGATTCTCCCTGAGCTTGCACCGACGCGATCGCCTCCGGCAAAAAATGGGCACGATTAAACGTAGGAATGCAAACACTAATTTTCGGCATCACCAAAACTCCAGAGAACTTCCGCTAGCATTCCCAATTCCCAATTCTTCATTCTCAACTCTCATGCGTATTTTAATGTTGTCCGCCACCTTTCCCTACCCGCCCACCAACGGCGGCACTCAAGTTCGCACTTTTAACTTACTGAAATACCTACACCTGCGCCACGAGGTTACGATCGCAACCCTGCGAAATGATCAAGTTACGCCTGCCGATATTGCAGCCCTCAAAGAATTTGCAACAGAGGTTTTTGTTTTCGATCGGCCTGCTGCTCCGAATTTGAATCTAATTTCAAAACTCCAACGCAGCGTAGATTTTTTGATGACGGGAACCCCTCCTGGTGTCCGATCGAGCTACTCTCCAGATTTTCAAGCTTGGCTCGATCGGGCCGTAAAAGATGAGAAATTTGATGTAATTACTTGCGAACATAGTGTTAATGAAAACTACTTAAATCCTAATTTGAAACACTCACTACGAACGGTTGTTAATGTTCATAGTTCTGTCTATGCAACTTGTAAAAATCAACTCGAAACTAAAACCGCAGAGAAGCCCTTTCGCGATCGGTTGAACCAACCCCTTTTGAAACGTTATGAACAACGCTTTAGTCAAAAATTCAGCACCATTGTCGTAACCACCGATGACGATGCCCAGCAATTCAAAACCTTTGCGCCAAATACCCCGATCGCCACTATTCCCAACGGTGTAGACTTCGACGATTTCCCCTATCGCAGTACTGATCCCAACAATCACGATTTGATTTTTATTGGCGCAATGGACAACTTAGCAAATATTGATGCAGCGCGCTTTTTGGCCCAGGAAATTTTTCCCATCGTGCAACAGCGTTATCCCGACGCCAACCTTATGTTGGTGGGATCTCGTCCGGTTCCTGAAGTGCTTGAACTGAATCAACTGCCCAATGTTGTTGTGACAGGAGCTGTGCCATCGATCGCGGACTATTTATACCGGGCTAGTGTTTGTGTGATTCCCATGCGGACTGGGTTTGGAATCAAAAACAAAACCCTAGAAGCAATGGCAGCAGGTACGCCTGTTGTCTCTAGCGATCGCGGTTTGGAAGGGTTAGTGTTAGATCCCGATCGTCCCTGTGCTTTGCGCGCTAGCAATCCAGCCGAATATAGTGCGGCAATTACCCAACTATTGGATAACATGGCCCTGAGAGAATCAATTTCTCACCATGCCAGAGCGTACATTGAGCGCGACTTTACTTGGGAACAAGCAGGTCGTCGTTATGAGAGTGCAATTTTGGGTGCCTGAGTCTTTTTGGGTGTCTAAGTCCGATTGTCTAAGTCCGATCGCCCTCCATCCTCACCATGAAACGTTCTCCGCTTGTTGGTCCGGCTGTTAAACAGAGTCTAGTTAAACAGAGTTTCGTTAAACAGGTTTTAAGTCATGTGTTGCCGATCGTTGCCCTGTTTGGGGTTGGTGGATTGGTTATTGGAGCTGGTTCGTTGGGATTGCAGTTTATTTTGGAACCCAAGTCCGTTGCTTGGCTGAATGACTATTTGCCGGAAAAACTTCAAATTCCCTTGGCAGATTGGGACCGACCTCATACGTTAGAGGAGATTAAAAAAAACTTGACCAAAGGCGATTTGACCCTAGGTGAATTGATTGACTTGCCCAATGGCGATCGGATTACGACCATTTCACAGTCGCGCTACAACTGCATCAGTCGCTGCGATCGAATTACAGAACTTCGGGTCTATCGCAAGGCCAAAGCTTACGGACCAAAGAAAAACCAAACGCACTATCGAATGGTGGTCCAAGTTTTGGTTCCCCGCACGAACGATCGGGTGATTCTTGACTCATTGCAAGCGGGGAATTCCAACAGTGTGGAAGTCGAGGAAGATTTGCCTTTGGAAACCTTCGATCGGTTTGATCCGCCAAATCCGAATAGTGGGAATTGGTTTAATCTCACCGGAAAACGATCTCAAGGTGAAAACAATGTTACTTACGGTCAGCTTTTTCACTACGATGAATCTCGAACAAAATTGACCGCATTAATTCAATGGGCCAGCCCTGCTGAAACCGAACCCATCGTCTGGCGATCGCTCACAGCCAAAGATTCGTCAAAATTGCTGATTGACCAAAGCATCGGTCTCGAACCCCGATTCCAAGCCTACAGCCTTACAAAACCGACAGCCACCCCGGAGTTATCCTTAATTTCGATCGACCAACCTGCACTCAAAAATGTGGAATTTCAGCAGGCAATAAATTTAGCTCAAGCTGGATTGTGGTCCCTCGCTGCCGATCGCTTAAAGACATTAAAACCCAAAAACGACGATTGGCCTGTTCCGGCTCAGTTGCAATTTGATTTAATTTCGTATCATGCGAAAATGGCCAAGCTTCAAACCCAGCAAACTTGGGCCAACGCCACGCAGCAAGTGTTAGCTCAGTTGTTGGATGGTCAATGGAAGGCGGCGATTACTCCCTTTGAAAAAGATCCGACTTCTCGGCCTGAAATGCGTGAAGGCATCGCCTTAGAAGCGCCCCGTTTGTGGAAACGAATTACTGCTGCCCTCGAAGATGACCCTGGCAATCCCCATTTACAAGCATGGGCGGCCCGCGTTACTGCCGATCGGGATGGTAAATCAAAGGCGATCGCTTGGGTTAATCAGCAAGGTAGTAGCAGTGATCGCGCTGCCGCCCTAATGCTGCTTGCACCTGAGCTTGTCCCTACAGCAAAGCCGATCGCTCAAAAAACAGAAGCAGGCACGATCGATTCTCTCCAACCTCCGACTCGTTTTAATCAACAACCCCCGCCGCCTAGTAGTAAGCCGAATTAGACCAATTATTGAATCTATTCTCAACAATTCGAGTGGTTATTGATGTTTAGTCTCATTAATACTGTATTTTTGTGTTTAGTCTTGCTTAATTTGAGTGAGAATGAGAATGGTTCTATTTTGGTGTGTGTGGATGTTTTTGATGAATCGCTTTTTATTGTTGTCTACGATCGGCCTAGCTACTCTTGCGGCTAGTCTCGCTGTTGCGCCTCGTGTTCAAGCCGAAATCATAGATGAAGCCGAGTTTGCCTCGCTTGAAGTTGCCCCTGGAATGTCTGCTGTTACTTCGGTTTCCCAACTCAGCGATGTCAAGCCAACAGATTGGGCGTTCCAAGCGTTGCAGTCTTTAGTCGAGCGCTATGGTTGCATCGCGGGCTATCCCGACAAAACCTATCGCGGCAATCGCGCCATGACTCGTTATGAGTTTGCGGCGGGGTTGAATGCTTGTATGGATCGGGTCAACGACTTGATCGCGGCTTCGACGGCTGACCGGGTTAAAAAAGAAGATTTGGCCACTCTACGTAAGCTTCAAGAGCAATTTTCTGCTGAACTTGCAACGCTTCGGGGTCGTGTTGATGCGCTAGAAACCAAAACAGCTTTACTTGAAAAGCAACAGTTCTCCACAACCAGCAAACTTAACGGTGAAGTCATCATTGGTTTGGCAGGCGTTGCGACAGGTCGAATTGCTGGTTCTGACATTAGCCGCAACACCGTAATGGGCTATCGTGCGCGTCTCAATATTGACACCAGTTTCACGGGCGAAGATCTCCTGCGTACCCGAATCCAAGCGGGAAATTCTGACTTCACGAATGCGGCGACGGGCATTTCTGAAGGGTCTCTTCGGATGGCGGCGAATAGCGGATCTAGAGCGTCGATCGATGCTCTTCTCTATCAATTCCCCTTGGGTAAAAATACAACGATTAGCCTTGAAGCCAATGCAGGTGCGATCGATGACTTTACCGACACCCTCAATCCTTACTTAGATGGCGATGGTGGCAGCGG
>JAYUEW010000215.1:0-4203 GCA_043739045.1 Synechococcales cyanobacterium | reverse complement strand
CGCGTCCTGGCGGTAGGCTGGCTGTTGATTGACGAGAGTTGAGGTTAAACGTCTCTTTTTGCGGCGTTTGTAACGTGATTGTAACAAGAATTTCGCCAGAGACTTCGGTTGAACGGATATATTCCATCCAGTATCTTCAATAAATCATTGGGATGCTTGCGATTTCGAGTGGGGATTTCTGGGGTGAGCGTGGGGTTAGAAGGGATTACGAACCATCATTGACGGCGGCGGCAGTCACAATAGATAGTAGCGGTCCCAGTTGTTCTTGACCGCTTGTTGCTAAATCGCTGTGACAGAGAATAATCCGATCGGACGATCGCTCCAATAAATCCCGCACAATCCGAATCAGTCGCTGTTCGTTCATTTTCAACGTATCCTTTGTTTCCCATTGGGTGCCGGACCAATTGCTTAAAAATAACGGTGATGCAAACAGAGCATCCACACCCGTCAACCAACGACTTCCCCCAGCATCAAACCAAAATTGGCAGGAATGGGATTCTCGGTTCAAACGGTATTGAAACACCGACGCGATTGTAACGGCATCCTGGGCACTGCCGATCGCCTGGACTGGATAAGGGTTTGCAGTGACGGCCCCCGATCGCAGAAGCTGAATGAACGATCGTACCGACTGAGCGGCTGCCATGGAATCGCCTTTAATCTTGTCAGATTTATGAATTCGAGTTTCCACTTCCCAGTAGTGCTGCGCGGTGTCGAGTAATTCCCGAAGACTAGCGACCTGCTCAAAGGGCAAATGAACACCGCCGAGAAAGAATTTTTGAATCGCCCGATCGAGCAGAACAATTGGATTGGCCAACAGACGGGCGGCTAGTTGTTCTTGCTGCATCGCAATCCAAGCAATCAAATCCTCATAGGCCGTCATTCCGTCATAGCCCAAACGATCCCATCGCTCAAAAACCTTACTCGGTAATAAACGTGGCCGATCGGGATGGGGTTCAAAACAATGGTCCGTGAGCAGACCCGATCGGACCGGATCAATCTTTGGATTCAGCACCACCAACATTTCCGAAATGCCATCGCGGGTAATCAGACGGCCCAGGTTCGGGTAGACAAGCGTGAGTAAGGTGAGGAGCGATCGGACCAGTGGCACGGACGTCAGTGGCCGCTGTTCATTTAGATTTTTCACCCGAATGCCTTGACCCGTCAGCATCTGAGTTAGGGCATAGCGTGAAATTGGATCAAACCCCGGAGCCACGATCGCAATGTCTTGGGCACGAATTTCGCCGGATTTGATGCGATGGATGATAGTGGTGGCGGTCTCGCGCAGGAGCTGGGCGCGGGTTGTGGTTTGGATGGTTTGAATGCAGGAGGGAATCGGCGGCGGCAAAAAGAGCGGCGTTGTTACAAGATCTAAAATTTCATCCCCGGCCCGCGTAAAACAGCAATCTTGGCGCGGTGAAAGAGTGATTCGATCCCAGTCTTCTGCCATTTCTTCCATGACTGCCGGATCCGCTCCTAAGCCCAACCGAATGCCGCCATTAGGATTGAAAGTACAGACAACAGGGGTTTCATAAGTCAAAACTTGCTCAAACACCGATCGCATTACAGGCGGATATTCGTCCACATCGTCCGCAAAAATAGCCTGAATTCGATCGGGCAATTGCAATTGATAGTGCGCGTCCGGTAAAAGGTGTTGAGCATAGAGTTCGGTGAGCAGACCGTAATTGAGAAAGCCACGCTCTAAACACCACGATCGCCAGTCCAGCAGCATTGTTCCAATCATATCCGGCGGTAGTACTAATTCCGGTGACTCAGCCACAAATCCTTGGTCCAGAATGGCTGGAATCTTCTCTAATTTTGTCTCTGAAAAAGCTGCAAGTTGATAAATATCAAGCAATCTACGGACGAGTTTTGAGGCTTGGATTCCGGTTTCACCCGTTGCTGCATCAAGCTGCGATCGCCAAAATCGGGTGGCTAGTTCTTGTTCGTTTTCAGGGCGTAGTCGTACCGGAAACTGGGCTGTTAGTCCCATATTTTTGACTAGCAACGGCCAAAATAGTAGAACTTCTTCTTCAAAAAATCCTAGGGGCGTGGTCGATCGAAAGGGGATTTTGGATTGGGTTAGTGTGGTGAGCCGATCGGTTAACACGAGACGATTGTCGCCGATCGCGCTCAGGACTAGTGCCCGTGGATAGAGAGCCGATTGCCCGAAATTTAGCAACGGTCGCCCTGTCGATGATAAATCCGTTGATGGTAAATCAATGAATGAGCCGTGAGATGGCGTGACCTGCTGGGACCAAGTTTGAAATCTGGCCAAAAGGTGAGTTGTTTTTCCGCTTAGACTTGTCCCGACAATCCACTGACGACTGATTTGAGCATTCATTATCAAGATACTTTTCCGTTCTAAAGACACCTTTCAGCTTGAATTGGTTAAAATTTAGGACTGTTAAGCTTGCCAGACAAGTTCTAATATAGTTCGAGACCTATGCACGCTATACAAAAGGATTAATACCTCTTAGGATGTATTTACTTTATTCGCTCCATCTTAAATAGCCTTGCTGACTACAGCTTAATCTAGAGTTCTAGTCCAACATGTTTCACTTTAATCTTCACTTATACTGATCTTAATCGTCTGTACGCTATGACTACTTCGCTTTGGTCCCGCATGACAGGGTATGTGCAGCGTGCAGAACGCTGGTATTTAACAACGCCGGATCGTGCCCTTGACCGGGCCTACGATGCAGCCCTTACCATTCAGTCCTTAGAAAATGAACATTTTGGTGGGCAGAAAATCTCACTTCAAAATGGTAATGGACTGGGCCAAGCGTCGTTTGGCTATTTTGAACCCGAACTTCAGTCTCGCCTCAAGGAATTGCGCTTGCGTCTGATGGAGTATCGCAATAGTCGATCGACGGTTAATTTTACAAATCCCAACCAAGACGATCGATCGCGTTCCGAGCCGCCCCGTGAATATCCGGGTGAGCTTCGCAGTGCGACAGATCAGCAGTTGGTGCAGTTAGAAAAGCTGAAGTTTATTGATCAAGTCTTGGTCCGTTATCGCTCCGATCGGGAAATTGTACTGTCCCAAGCGATAGTGCCCGTCGCACAAAAAAAAACGGTGGTGGCTCCATCTTCCAGTCGTATTTCTAGTAATGCAAGTATTCGCGATCGTGAATTTGAAGTCGCCACCCGTCAAGTTGACAATCCCCTCGGAAAAATTGAGGCCATGACTGACAGTGCAGGCGTGTTGCCCCGATCGATTTTAGGCACGATTAATCGCTTGCGCCGCGATCTGGATCCAGATGGTGAAACTGATGCCGTGCAAGAGTTTCAAACTCGCCGGATTCGGACAAAAATTGCGGTGCGGTTTATTTTGACCTTAGTGGCGGTGCCGATTTTGGTGCAGCTCTCCGTGCGAAATTTTGCGCTTACCGATCGTCTCCCTCCGGGACACTTGATTCAAAATCAGTTTGCTATTGTCAATCCGGCCAAGATTTTTCTGAATGGCGAAATGACTGAAAAAGCACTTCAGGAGCTGGCCCGCTATGAAGAACGACTGAAATTTGAGAATATTTTAAAGGAGGCGATCGGGCAAGAAGTCCTGTCGCCAGAAATCCGCGAAGAAAAAGTCCGCACCAAAGTCACTAGCCTTGCCCAAGATTTCTCCCATCACAGTGCTGAAGCCGTCAAAAACTGGATTGCAGATCTGGCTGGCGTGGTTGCCTTCATGATTATTCTGGTCAACGGTAAACGGGAAATGAAAGTAGTGGGCGGGTTCCTAGACGAGTTGACCTACGGACTCAGTGACAGCGCCAAGGCATTTATTATTATTTTGTTCACTGATATTTTTGTTGGCTTCCACTCACCCCACGGCTGGGAAGTTCTGCTCGAAGGCATCGCTGATCATTGGGGTGTGGCAGCCAATCGTAGCTACATCTCCTTGTTTATCGCAACGTTTCCAGTGATTCTCGACACCATTTTTAAATACTGGATTTTCCGTCATCTCAATCGTATTTCGCCTTCTGCCGTTGCGACCTATAAGGAGATGAATGAATAAGCTACGATGAATGAATACGCGATTAATATGAGATCGCCCACCAGAACTTTTTAAAAAGGCTTGGGCAATTTGCCGATCGCAGGATATAATTAGAAGCCTGAATTATTTTCGAGTATCAAGGAAATTTAAATAATGTCTCGTTATCGTGGTCCACGCCTAAGAATTACTCGTCGCCTCGGCGACTTACC
>JAYUEW010000214.1:0-8286 GCA_043739045.1 Synechococcales cyanobacterium | reverse complement strand
GGGAAACGAAAGATGGAGCAAAAAGAGAAGCATTGTGCGAATGAAAAGCAATCCCTTTTACATGTTCTTATTTCATACTATTTCCGATAAAGTCTATTAATTCTATTTTCTTTACCACTGCTATATTTTAAGCCATCAGTTTATCTGCACTTTTTTCAATTTGTAATTCCTAGTTTATTTGGGAGAATAACAAGCTCAGAAACGGTGATCACTCACGGTCAGCGTGTTGTAAATAATGTGGTGCAGGCGATCGAAGGGAATGGATTGTTTGCGATGCAAGATTTTGCTAATGGTTTCATGAATCCGTTGTTGCTGAATAACACGATCGGTTGCTTTATTGTTGGTTCAATTCTATTAGCAATTCTGTTACGAGTAACACGGCGCAGTGACTTGATTTATCAATTCTATGCAATGTTGAATGTGATTAATTTCGTGAATCCCCGCGCATGGATTATGGGATTAGTTTGGTATATTCCGTTATTTCTGCATTTGTATCCCAAAGTGAAGAGTAATCGCGATCGGTTTTGCATTCTCTTACCCTTATTCATGCCACCGTTTACCAATCTCAATGGATTTTTGGCCTATGCCGTTGCGATCGGATTTGCCAGAAAAAATTAAATTCAACCTCAAAAAACATGACTCAGATTTACAACTATCCACCATTATTTGAAGGCAAGCTAATCAGTCGCTACAAACGATTCTTTGCCGATATTGAACTCACAACAGGCGAACTCATTACCGCCCACTGCCCCAACACCGGACCCATGACGGGCGTATGTCTTCTCGGCAATCGCGTGATGGTTTCCAAAAGTGATAGCAAAACTCGCAAACTTGCCTACACTTGGGAACTCATTGAAGTCAATGACAACGATCGACCTGTCTGGTGTGGCGTGAATACGGCATTGCCCAATAAAGTAGTCAAAGCCGCGATCGAACAAAAAGTTATTGCTGAATTGAGTGATTATGTCAGCATTCGATCGGAAGTGCCCTATGGTCAGGAAAAAAGCAGAATTGATTTGGTCTTAGACACGACCGACAAACCTATTTATATTGAAGTCAAAAATACAACTTGGACTAACGGAACACTCGCGCTTTTCCCGGATACTGTTACAAAGCGTGGCCAAAAACATATTCGTGAACTAGTCAGCATTATCCCGGTCGCCCGTGCTGTCATGCTCTATTTCATCAATCGCGGAGATTGCGACCGATTTTCTCCCGGGGACGATCGTGACCCCAAGTATGGACAACTTCTACGAGAGGCCGTCAAATCCGGTCTAGAAGTATTGCCCTGTCGGTTTGACATAAAACCACAGGGGATTTCTTACTTGGGACTAGCAGAATTAATATTACCCTAGAGAAATTTAGGCGTTGCAGTTCCTATTAAACTATTTTTCTTTGAGAAATGTGATTAACTTCCTTAAGCTTCGGGTATCTATTGAAGGGTGCATTTAAGAGAATGCAATTTTTGACAAACAAACCGTTTGATACGCCTTACTCAACACAGCATGAAGCATTTTTATTTCCCCCGAACTCCGAGTATTGCCTCTGTTTGTAGACGAATTCTCTTTGCTCTCATAGGATTATTCATAACCCTCGGCATCATCACATTCTCGAACGGGGTCGTCAATGCCTTGGATGCCAATCAAGTCGCTATGGGTGGGAGCTGGCTGGGCGCGTCGTTCCCGGTAGAAAACTTTCAGACATACACCTCACCATTTGGGTACCGATCGTCTCCAGACGGCACCGGAAGCAGCACTCAGTTTCATCGGGGTCTCGATATGGCGGCACCGGAAGGCAGTTATATCCGAAGCTGGTGGGCGGGTAAGGTGGTAGAGGTTTCGGATAACTCGTCCTGTGGCACATCCGTGGTGATTGAGTCAGGTCAGTGGGAACATGTGTATTGCCATATGCGTGGGTTCGCGGGTCAAGATGCTAAAGGCAAATATATTGTCGATCGCGAAGGGGGGACTAAGATTTACGATGGTCAAACATTACTCGCTGGAACTCGCATTGGCCGGGTGGGCATGACGGGACGGACGACGGGACCTCATCTACATTGGGGATTGAAGTATGCGAGCAAGTGGGTTGATCCTGCGTTGGTGTTGCGTGCGATGTATGCAGAACAAAACCGTGGTCAAATTTCGGCACGATGATGGATTCAATTTAGTTGTTAGGGACGCAATCTGCTCTCATCGGAACGATTCTGATGTGGCGACAGCAGGGAAAATACGAAGTAGTGCCCTCATGTAAAGGATTCAGAATAATCAGAACTTCGACCCTGTAAGGATTCTGGATTAGCCTATTTTCTCTGTTATTTAAGTAAGGGCGCTACCGATTATTTTTCATATTCTCAATTACTCATTCATCATCCTCAATTCCTTATCGTGATTGAAAAATGTTTTGGATCATCTTCCGATCGCACCGGGCTGCGGCTTTGTCCAACGCATTGACCTCACCATCATCCAAACTCCACCCCAAAGCTCCAATATTCTGATCGGCTTGGACTAAGGACTTAGCCCCCGGAATTGGCATTGTCCCCTTACAAATACACCAATTCAAAGCAATTTGAGAAACCGTCTTTTGGCGCTGTGATGCAATATCATTCAAACAATCTAGTAATCCTGTCATTTTTGGCAATAGTTGCGGAAACAAAAAGCTCCGTAATCCCTTAGGAAATGGACCTTTTACATCATATTTTCCAGTCAAAAGCCCTAGACATAATGGACTGTAAGCAATCATTTTAATTCCTAATTCATCACACAATTCTTTCAATCCCAACTCTGTCACGGGATAAGTTGAAAGTAATGAATACTGAACTTGGAGTGAAACGATCGGAATACCACGCGACCGTAATCGTGCATGGGCAAGTTTCAATCGTTTCGGTCCAAAATTCGACAACCCAACACCACGAACAAAACCCTGTTCATAGAGTTCCGCTAAACCATCCAACAAGGAACCTTCTAACCAAGGCGCATAATTTCCCGTAGACCAATGTAATTGCACCAAATCAATCCGTCCCATACGCCCGATCGAAGCCTTCCCTGCTTGTACAATCGACTCACTGGTTAATCGCCAAGGATAAGGCGCAAGTTTAGTCGCAAGACAAATTTCACTCCCATTCTCACCATTATATTTTTTACTAAATTGACCTAATAACTGTTCGCTCTTCCCCTTTAGTTTTCCCGTCCCATAGGAATCACCCGTATCAAAAAACGTCACACCATTGGCTACACACCGATCGAAAACCTGCTGTAATTCGCCGTCCATACTAGCATCGTAACCCCACAGAACTTGATTACCCCAAGCCCAAGTGCCACAGCCCATAGCAGGAAATGAAAATGGCAAATCGATCGGCACTGAATTGGTCATGGGTTTGAACTAAAAACGGGACACTATGGTGAAGAAAATCCATAAGAAATACAATACCAATGGAACGAATCCGACTGCAACATCTAACTGCGGTTGAATTATTTTTAGGGTGACGTGGTTTGCACCTTACCCAGAACGATCTAATATGGCTCAACGCTTAACGAATAGGCCCGATACGGCATAAAAATCTTCTGGAATCTGGAATGATTTAGGAGTTCGGCCTAATTCATATCCCCCCAAAAGCAATCCTAGCCAAATTTCTACCCACTGTAGATTGATCTGGGTGAGCAAGTATTGAAATTCGATCGTCTGATTGTCCACTAACAAATACGATCGAATGATTGCGATCCATTCTGAAACATCCTCCCCATGCGCCACCGCCATCACCGACTCTCGCACCGCTAAATCTGACATGATAATTTCCTCATGCAATGACTCGATTAATGTGTTTTTATCTACTGACTGCACTTGAGAATAGAATTCACCATTTTGCAGCTTAGAGCCATTAGACCTATGCGATCGCTCAAGGGGTTGTAGTTTTTCAATATAATCATCAAAATTAATATCCATAGATTGACGGACATACCGATCGAAAGCATCACTTCTCATAATTGGCCCATCACTCGTAACTGTTGCATCTAATAATTCAAAAATCAATTCCGCCTGAACTTCAAAAATATCGGTGACTTCTGCGATCGCTCTAGACGACATTTCTAATTGTGCAGTAACTGATAAATTTAACAATGCACCATCTAATGCTTGCCAAATCGTAGAGAATTCAGCGCTACTCGGATCTTCAGTAGCCGATCGCAACACACTCCAAAGGCTTAATTCAAGTTGCTTTACCTTAGATTTTTGAATGGTCATCAGTTGACCTTTAGACGTAAAAAACAATCTTGAATAGGACAGAGATGGGGATCGAGACGCACTAAACTGACGAATTTTTTAATGCCATAATGTTTGCCTAAAAGCTCTAGGAGTTTTTGAACATAGCTATGAACTTGAGACGGGAGCATTTGAAAACAATGAATGGGTTGCACTTGAGCAATCTTTTCTTGATCCTGCCAAACCTCCACAGCAATCCCATGCACTGGACTATCTCCTATTCCACGATATAAGATTAAAATGGCATAGGTAATTGGTGGCAGCGCGTCTACCGTTAACGTTTTTAACTCAGCACTTCGTTTGCGGCTGCGTTGACTATTGCGCCGATCGCGATGTCTAACATAAGACCTCCGACTCGGACAAACCTTACTGTCCCAACAGGTGCCGTCATACAATGTTTTTGCTTGAAATGCCGAAAGTGCGCCACAACGGACACATTTATCCGGTATCTTCCTGGATTCTGACATTTTACGTTGATCCAAATCTACTGGATTAACACTCCACGTTCCAGTATATCGTGTTCTTTCTCGCCCAAGAATTCAGAAGAAGACGTTGGTCAGCGATCGGACTATTTTTAGCGCGCGCAGTTAGACAATTTCTAGAGTTGAGCTAAATATCAAAATCCGATCGCACTCCCGAAAAGCACGATCGTGATTCAAATTTAAAGTTCAAATCGAAACTTCAAACCCTAGGTCGGCAATACACGCAGTACACTCGCAATACTAGACAACACATTCATTTGTTCAATCTCCGCCAAAGCCGATCGGAAATACCCTTCTTTAACCACATGAGTGACTACCACAATCTCCGCTAACCCATCGCGCTTGTCAGCCTGAACAATTGACTCCAAACTGACAAAATGATCCCCAAAACAGGTTCCCAACTTACCAATTACACCCGGTAAATCTTGGGTCAAAAATCGGGCATAAAACTTCGATTCCAACGTTTCTAAGGGTGCGATCGCAAACTCTTGACGGTATGCACAAGCCAAGAGCGGATCCAAAAGCGGAGTCCCATCAGCTTGCTTAGCACAATCACGACCGACTTTAAGCAGCGCCGCAATATTCAACAAATCTGCCGTCACTGCACTCGCCGTCGGTCCCGCACCCGCACCCCGCCCGAAGAACATCACCTGTCCCACCGGATCGCCCTCAACCAAAATGGCATTGTAAACATCATTCACATTCGCCAAAGGATGACTCTTGGGCAACAGCGTTGGATGAACACGGACCGCCAAAGTATTCAGTGCAGAGTTCGATCGTTCTGCAATCCCCAAAAGCTTAATAACAAACCCCAACTTCTCCGCATAGGCAATCTCCGATCGGCCCACCTCACGAATGCCTTCACAAGACACCTGCGATCGATCGACCCGCCCCCCAAAGGCTAACGCCGCCAAAATTGAAATCTTATCCGCCGCATCGCCGCCATCCACATCTGCCGTCGGATCGGCTTCGGCATAGCCTAGGCGTTGCGCATCCGCCAACACATCCGCAAACTCTGCCCCCTCATTCACCATCCGAGTCAAAATGTAATTAGTGGTGCCATTGATAATGCCCATGACGCTCTGAATTCGGTTAGAACATAGCGATTGTTTCAACGGCTCAATCACTGGAATCCCGCCACCCACTGCCGCTTCAAGCAACACATACACGCCGTGCTTTTCCGCCGCACTAAAAATTTCATCACTATGTTTAGCAATCAGTGCTTTGTTGGCCGTGACGATGTGTTTACCATTGGCGATCGCCGTCAAAATCAATTCACGAGCGGGTTCAATGCCCCCCATAACTTCGACAATAATGTCAATTTCAGGATCACTTACAATAGAATCCAAATCCGTTGTCAGGATGCTACTGGGCAAACTCACATCACGGGCCTTGGATAATGATCGGACCCCCACTTTATGAATTTCGAGTTCCGTTAGCAGCGGGTGACGCTGGTCAGGGGTTTGCAGAATCTGAACTGTGCCTGCGCCCACGGTCCCGAGTCCTAACAGTCCTACTTTAAATCCCACGGTTTTTCCAGTTCAATAATTATGACAGCGTTTCTATTTTAAGGTTTGGGCGCATATTTAGGACGGAAAATGCCGAACACAGACGTAAATCCATGGAGATAAGTACTGTCTCCCACAGGCCCGATTTCACCATTGCAGAAAAAACCAGCGATCGGCATCATCCCCAACGCTTCAGTAAATAACTGGGAATCAAAGTTTTTCTCTTCATATAACGACTCGCCGCGCCCCAAACAAGCAAACATCAACGCCCCGATCGGTTCCGGTTTGTCAGACAATCCATCTTGATGCTGCTTGAGCAACGATCGTAAATCCTCTTCAGAGGTCGCCGCATCTCGCAAATGGAACTGAAGTCGCTGCCCCGGACGAATCCGATCGCCAATCGCCAATGCGCCTTCCTTAGGGTCATACCCCATCAGATTTCGCACCAAAAAGTCCCCAGCCCCCAGCGACATCTTAAATTCAGTCTGGGCCACCCCCACAAACAGGGAAGTCTGGGCCAACAGTTTGTCATCTTCATCTAGCGATTGAACCAAGTTTTGAAGCTGTTCCAAAGGACTCAGACGACTGCTAAATTCTTCCTCGGGTGACATTTTAATCACAATATTCCGCTCACTTTCCGTCACTCGGAAGGCGCTCCCGATCGGACGACAGCCTTGAGCCACAATTGTTTCCATTTCTAAGTTGCCGCTCAACGCAAACCCCACAGTCCCTTCGCGATACATGCGCTTGTGGCAAAACAACCCAACGGAACCATTTACAATGCCGGAACTCGCCACACCACCAATTTTCGGAGTACCGGGATAGGCATAGTCAAGACCTGCCAAAAAGTCTTTGATGCCTCGGGAAAAGGGATCCGATAGCAAGACAAAACAGGGCGACTGGGCTGGATCCGCACCAATTAACCGGGACCACGCTCCGGGCGACCCATCAAGATCCGGCAGCCGATCGGTATCGACATGAAAGGGCTGAACTGTCACCTCCGGCAGATAGGCCAATACTAAACTAATGGCCACTTCATCTTCGGCCTCTTGAATATTGCGATCGGCTTGGGTCCCAATAATCCCACCGCCACTACAGCCAATTAATGGAACATTCGGTAGCAAATCAGTCAGTAATGGCATCAAGCGCGAATATTCGCTGGTGAAGGCGGACGACACATAGATAAAACCTAGGGTTGCCGGAGCCTCTAACTGGGCACAGGCTTGAGAAACAACATCCTCAAGCGCAGCCTCTAGAGAGACTTTGTTGGAGAGGCTGCTAACCCATTTAGAAGGCATAGTCACAGAGTCCATAACGCGTGGGGTCCAAAAATGAGTGGCGAGAACGGGAAAGTGGGACAATCAGAACTTTTCTAGAAGTATCATTTTTTAGATTGAATAATTCTCATCAAAGAGATATAGCAGAATCAGTAAAAAATCAGTAGAAAAAGAGTATGTAGAGTTTAAGAAGGCCTTAAGAATTTTAGCGCTATCACTAACACATTACGAAGAAAAATAATGGTAACCGTTGTTAGGGATCAGGACGGAACATCTGAAGCCTTGGGCTTGGGATCACACTATAGATAGCAGATAGGTATCAGTTAAAATCCGCACCCAGCAACGACTTTAGTGAGCCAAGAAGCCCTCTGAATATCAAGGGAATGCATTAGGGCAGATCATCCACCACGTCGCCCATTCATCCATCCAGACTAGTCACCACTTAGTGTAAGAGATTGCCCTACCGATCGTTTAGACGGTTTTCCTCGATCTACTGATTTAGAGAAGGCGGGGTACACTAAGAAAGTCGTCAAGAGCCGACACCCGACAATACGGTCTTTAGAAGAGTGAAGGAAACAACGCTATGAGCAAGAATGAGCAACTAGAAAAGAAGATTGAAGCGGAACGTGAGAATGCTCGCGAGACCTGCGGCATTGATGGTGCGACTTCACCGAAATGTGCAGCAGCTTGGGATGCCGTTGAAGAACTGCAAGCCGAAGCGTCTCATCAACGTGAAAACGAAACAGGGACTGAATTCAATGTGTA
>JAYUEW010000213.1:0-10317 GCA_043739045.1 Synechococcales cyanobacterium | reverse complement strand
TTAGGAATATAAGCAACGTGCGCTCGTCCCATGAAGGGCAACATGTGGTGTTCGCACATGCTGAAAAAATTAATGTCGCGAACCAAGACCATCTCATTGTGGCCTTCGTCAAAAATCGCCCCATTTAGCAACTCTTCCAGAGATTGAGAATAGCCGCCGGTCAAATATTGCATTGACTTGGCTACGCGCTTTGGAGTCTTCAATAGACCCTCACGATCGGGGTCTTCCCCAATCCCAATAATCATTTCGCGCACCGCTGCTTCCATGGATGCAAAATAATCCGCACCGCCATCGGCCCGGTTTGCATTGCGCATTAGTTCAGCCTCTAAAGAAGAATTTAGAGCAGAATCATTTACAAGAGTCATGAGTTAAGTCCTTAAGAAGTTGAAATGAGAAACTTTAGAATTGAAAATGCTTAGAACGTTCCGGCAGTTGGGAGTAGAATCATTTCTTCAATGGCCGCACCCTGAGGCATTTGAGCGGCATACAAAATCGAGGCAGCCACCACGTCCGGTGTGAGCATGGCGCTACGATCGAAGTCGGCCTGAACGCTATCTGTGTCCCATAGTTCAGTGTTAACCGAACCTGGAGACATGGAAATCGCCCGAATGCCATAGCTACGCTCTTCTGCGGCCAGAGTTTTGGTCAATGCTAAAAGGCCAAACTTACTGACGCAATACAAACCCCAATTGGGAAATGCTTGATGGGCAGCAACAGAGGAAAGATTGATGATGGTCCCGCGCTTTTGCGATCGCAGCGTTGGTAACACGCCTTGAATTACCTGAAAAACACTGGTCAAATTCAGATCAATCACCCGCTGCCAGTCCGCTAAGGGCGTTTCCAGCAAGCCATTGGTGTACCCCATTCCCGCATTGTTGATCACAATATCAAGCCGAGGTAAGGTGCTAACAAGAGCGCTAATCTTGCCCTGAACCTGGGATACATCTGACAAGTCAATCATAAAAACCTTCACCTCAACCCCAAACGATCGGGTCTGAAGCGCCACCTCATCCAGCTTCTGCTGATTTCGTCCTACTAAAACCAGATCAATTCCAGCCTTAGCAAACGCGATCGCCGTCGCCTTGCCAATACCACTACTCGCCCCAGTAATTAAGGCGCACTGTGTCTGAGTCAAAGTCATACTCTCGCAACGAACTAATGATTTAAAAATCTAGCCCCGATCGCTGCGTCACTTTGATGAATCACTGCACCACCTTGCTAGGAATGGACTCTAGGATTTCACCGCAGCAGAGGGCGATCGAGTAAATGGATATGTAAACAAATATTACAGCTTCTAATTGTAGCACCATGGACGGAATTTCCAGCAGAGCAACCGTCCTAAAGTGGCAAGCTTCTAACCCAAGCCCTCAGAGAATTTTCCGATATTCCGAAACTTACTGTATCGCAGATCACGGCGCTGCTGGCTAGTCATGCTATCAAGACGGACAAGGTTGGCGAGGATGGCGGCTTTGACTTGTTCGGTAGCCAGCACTGGATCAGCATGGGCCGCTCCCGTGGGTTCGGTGATCACCTCATCAATAATGCCCAGCCCCATCAGATCCTCAGAGGTTATTTTTAAGGCTTCTGCGGCTTTCGACGACTTCCCGGCATCGCGCCACAGAATAGCAGCACAGGCTTCGGGGGGTGCAACGCTATAGACGGAATGCTCCATCATTAACAACCGATCGCCCACCCCAATGCCCAAGGCACCGCCCGATCCGCCTTCGCCCACCACCGTGCAGATAATCGGCACATCAAACTTGAACATTTCTCGCAAGTTGAACGCGATCGCTTCCCCTTGACCATACTCCTCTGCCTCAATGCCAGCCCAAGCCGCAGGAGTATCGATAAAGGTGAGAATTGGCATTCCAAACCGATTGGCATGGTCCATCAGTCGAATCGCCTTGCGATAGCCACTGGGTGAGGCTTGACCAAAGTTTCGTTGAATATTGTCCTTAGTATTTCGGCCCTTTTGCTGCCCCAACATCACCACAGCACGACCATCAATTCGGCCCACGCCTCCCACCATCGCTAAGTCATCAAACCCGGCTCGATCGCCATGCATCTCCAGCCAGTCATCGCTAATGGCTTGAATGTAATCCAGCGTAGTCGGGCGGCGTGGATGTCGGGCCACTTGTAGACGCTGCTGAGGCGTTAGGCTACTAAAAATTTCCTTACGGAGCTGAGAGGCGCGTTCCTCTAGCTGTGAAATTTGCCCTGCCACATCCACTTCGGTTTCAGCGGCAAGATCTCGCACTTGCTTGATTTGCTCTTCAAGCTCGGCCAGGGGTTTTTCAAAATCGAGGAGAATCGGTTTACGATCGGTCGTAGGCATGGCAAAGGGAAAATTTAAGGCGGAATCTTGGTCCCACCAATTACCATTGATAAGCATAGAGCTTAATGGGATGACTACTGACCATCACGTTTTACCAACATGAAATTCTAGGTAAGATTCCAGATAAAATTTCATCATGAAAGAACCTCCTCGTTATTTTGAAAACTCGGTGCTAATCTCCGCTACGGCCACCACCGTCGAACGCTGCATTACTGAACTTGACTTGATGGCGCGCTGGCTGAATCCAATGCTGTCCTGCGAACCTGAGGGTGGAGCTTGGTCTACAGAGATTGGCAGCAAGAGCAAGTTTGTCGTAACGATTCCACTCTTGAAATCTGGATTACAGCCCACACTGCATAATATCGTTAGCGATCGCGCTCCTGGGTTAGTGGTGTGGGACTTTGAAGGATTTTTTGTGGGAACCGATCGTTGGCAATGTGACCCAATAGATGATGCCGTAGGCGATTTAATATCCAGTCAGTCCCGACTCGCAACACGCTTGACAAACCGCTTCACGTTTGAGATTCCCAACCCACTCGTGCGGTTTGGCTTCAACAGATTTGCATTGTCATTCACCCAAGCCGACATGATCGCTCAGCTCAAACGAATTAAAGTGGTCGCAGAGCAACTCCAACGGTCATAACAGACTTCACAGTTCTGGTCGAGGGGCGATCGTTGCTTGCAGACTGTTTAACTTAAATACTATTCAAAAATACTATTCAAATTGCATACTATTTATAATGATGGTTGGATACAGAGGGTCACAAGTTTATGTCATGCTCACAGACCAATAGCTTCCCAACTCTCTACGGTGTTCACTTTTGAACTATTTAGTCCAGCTACCCCAACCTAATCGCGTCCCTAACATTGTGTTTGACTCTATTGAATCTGCTTTAGCTGACCTAAAAATTGGCAAATCTGTTGTTGTTGTCGATGATGAAAATCGCGAGAACGAAGGCGATCTGATCTGTGCCGCACAGTTCGCTACTGCCGATATGATTAATTTCATGGCGGTGGAGGCACGCGGGTTGATTTGCATTGCCATGACGGGCGACCGGTTGGATGAGTTGGATTTGCCGTTGATGGTCCGTGAAAATACGGATAGTAATCAAACCGCCTTTACGATCAGCGTTGATGCCTCCCCCGAAGTGGGCGTGACAACCGGAATTTCGGCGGACGATCGCTCCCGCACCATTCAAGTCAGCATCGACCCAAAAACCAAACCGAATGATTTACGTCGTCCTGGTCACATTTTTCCGTTGCGCGCACGGGAAGGCGGGGTGCTAAAGCGGGCGGGCCACACTGAAGCAGCGGTAGATTTATCGCGACTAGCGGGGCTGTATCCAGCGGGCGTGATTTGTGAAATTCAAAATCCTGATGGGTCGATGTCGCGATTGCCCGATCTGGTCATTTATGCCAAAGCAAAAAATCTGAAGCTGATTAGTATCGCAGATTTGATTAGCTACCGTTTACGGCACGAACGGTTTGTCCAGCGCGAAACGGTGGCGAATCTACCGTCACAATATGGCCAATTTCAAATCTACGGCTATCGAAATTCCTTAGATAATACGGAACATGTGGCGATCGTTAAGGGAAATCCTGAGCAGTTTGCTGATTCTGCGGTAATGGTGCGGGTTCATTCTGAATGTCTAACGGGCGATGCCTTGGGTTCGTTGCGGTGTGATTGTCAGATGCAGCTCCAAGCCGCGATGAAAATGATTGAGATGGAAGGTCAGGGCGTTATTGTTTATTTACGTCAGGAAGGGCGTGGAATTGGCTTAATCAATAAGCTGCGGGCGTATTCGTTGCAGGATATTGGTTTGGATACTGTCGAAGCGAACGAGCGACTGGGGTTTCCGGCGGATCTACGCGATTATGGGGTGGGGGCACAGATTTTGAATGACCTGGGGATTAGTAAGCTACGGTTGATCACCAATAATCCTCGTAAGATTGCGGGCTTGAAAGGCTACGGGCTGGAGATGGTCGATCGGGTGCCATTGTTGATTGAAGCGACGGATTACAATGCCAGCTACCTCGCGACTAAAGCGGAGAAAATGGGCCATTTGTTGGTCGGTAATTACTTGGTGATGTTGGCGATCGATTGGAAAGATGAACCACCGACCTTGGCAGAACAGTATGAACGTCTTGAAAAAGTCAAATTTTTGTCACGCGGCTTTGGCTTGATGTTGGAGGAAGAAGTGCGACCTATGGCTGCATCGATTTTGGGAACGGAGAAAGGATTAGTTGTGAATCTGGGGACCGAACGCGGCGAAGAAGTCTCTCAAACTTGGTTCCTTGAACCTAAAAATAACTATGCCGAGTCCATTACGAATCTGGTCAGTCAATTGGCAAAATGGGTGACGATCGAAAAGATTGCACTGTTGTTATCAGATGGTCGCGATCCGTTGGTGGGTTTACAGGCTCAGATTGACCGCCGATCGTTGAATATGGCAGAGGTGCGATCGACCTTGGAAGGACCATTGGAAACCCAATTGGTCTACAGCTTTGAGCCAAGTGGTGGCTAGAGAAAGTGGTTGCTCCTAGAAACATCACTTGCTGTCTAATTCAATTGCAGCACAGGAGATTCGTCAGGGGCTTGACGATTAGAGGTCTCAACATTTAGGGGATGATCTCCATACACATTTAAATCAAACCAGAATGTCGTCCCAACGCCCACTTCGCTAATCAGATTCACCTTACTACGATGTTTTTCTTGAATGATATTGCGAACAATTGATAGCCCGAGACCCGTGCCCTCTAGAGTATGAACCTGATTTTCGACTCGGAAAAATCGTTCAAAAATATTAGCCTGAGCATCGGGTTCAATACCAATTCCTGTATCTGAAATCTCGACTCGCACCAATTTTGCATTGTTTTCCAAATCGTACTCATCCGTCAGATAGGTCCGAATGGCAATGCGCCCACCGGATTTGGTGAACTTCATGGCGTTGCCCACCAAATTGGCTAAGACTTGCACAATCAGATCATAGTTTCCAGTCACCATGGGTAAATCTGCTTCAATGTCCTGAACCAATTCAATATTTTTGTCCTTCGCATTCAGTTGATAGGTCCGAAGCGTTTGTTCAACTGCCGGACTGAGGTCCAAGGGGTCTAGCGTATAGGTTCGAGACGATTCAAGACGGGTTAGATCTAGGACATCGTTGACGAGCCGGGTCAGCCGATCGGTTTCATGGTTTGCAGTTTGTAAAAACTCCTGTCGTTGCGCGGGTTCAAGGGCATCCCCATATTCATACAAGGTTTCAATGAATGACTTGATATTAAACAATGGAGTTCGCAACTCATGGGAAACATTACTAATGAATTGACTTTTGGCCGCATTCAACTCAGTTTCCCGCGTGATGTCCTGCACCGTCATGGCGATTCCTCGAAGATTCTCTTTAGTTCCATCGAGGACTGTATTCAACAAAATCCGAATGGTGCAATAAATCGGCTCCGGTAGCGTAATGGTAAACTCAGCCCCTTCTTTAAGTTCACCTCGAATAATTTGATATAACGGACGGGTGAGTTCAGATTGAACAGCAGTGGGGAGGGCATAGAGGGCATTTTCACCTTCGATCGATCCATCCCAACCAAAAATTCGCTTGGCAGTGGAGTTGGCTAGCAAAATTTGAAAATCCGTATCCAGGAGAATCGCGCCATCTGCGATCGTGGACACGAGGGTCTCGAGCTTGGCTTTTTCAGAGGTTAGTTCATCAATATTTTGCTCTTGATACCGTTCTAGTCGCTCAGCCATTTCATTGAAGCTGGACATTAACCCTAAGAATTCTCCGCCCAAAGGCAAATCAACCCGCTGCTGAAAGTTTCCCTTAGCAATATTTTTCACCCCGTTCAACAATTCGCGAATCGGTTTAGTAATGGTCAAGGCATTGAATACCGCGCCCAAGATCACCATGGCCCAAATCGACACAAATACGGCGGTTGTTACATCACGGGTGAGATTTGACGAAGCGATCGTGGCGGGATTTGGATTGGTGCCGATCGCCAAAACGCCTAAATATTTCCCTTCGTATAGCAATGGCACGAAAACATCGGTCACCTCACCGTCGGGCGTAAGATGTTGTCGAACCATGGGCAAATCCATGCGCTCAGAAAAATCTTCGGGAAGCTGAATGCGACGTTTGATGATGAGAGAATTTTGGACATCAACGTCACTGAAGGGAATTCCGAAGTAAATCTCACCTTTGGGATTGGCGTAGATCATGTACCGAACGCTGGCCGTGCTGCTGTAAAAACGCTGAGAAAAACTTGCCAATTCACTTTTTTTGTCTTCCCCAACCAAGGGTGCAACATTGGCCGCTAGCAACAACCCTAAGTCACTGCCAAACCGAGTGTCATTCACCTGTGCATCGGATTGAATAGTGTCAACGGCCCAAAACGTCAAACCGCTCATCACCAGTGAAACTACAAGGGTGGCGATCGCCATTAACTTCGTCTGAAGCGTGAAATCAGACCACCACCGGACCAAAATATCTCGAACGGTTAGAAGGGGCGACAACACAACAATACCTATACTGGGTTCAGAACTGAGTTCGGGGTCTCATCCATCATACCCTGTGCGATCGATTCACATTCTTACCTTGAGCCATTTATGAGAAGAGTCGGGGCTGGAGACGTGAAAAATCTTGAATAATAGACTCCCGATGTGGGGAAAGTTGCCAGATAGGAATACTGCAACCAATCTAGTATGAACCCAATACAAACTTAGGTCTTTCATGGCTTGATAAAGGTTATCCATAGTTAGCGTCCTTCTCTTTATCAACAGTATTCACATGATTTTCAACCGAGATCCTATCAGACATCTTTATGGTAGATAATGGTTCAGATGTTCTGCTCAGAGTCTAGCCTTTGTCATCATGAATCAGTCAATTGCCAAAATCGATCGTATCTATACCGACGGTGCTTGTTCTGGAAATCCCGGTCCTGGAGGGTGGGGGACGGTTGTCTACTTTGAAGGCGGAGGGGTTCAGGAGTTGGGCGATCGGTCTCCTGCTACCACCAATAATCGAATGGAAATGCAGGCGGCGATCAGTGGGTTGGAATATTACATTGCATCGGGTCAGAAGGAAGGGATTCTTTTGTATACCGATAGTGAATATGTCAAAAATGGGATTACTAAGTGGATTTCAGGCTGGAAGAAAAAGGGCTGGAAGACGGCTGCGGGAAAAGATGTTCTGAATAAAGATCTTTGGGAAAAACTTGATGAATTGCATTCTAGCAAAGTCGAATGGCGCTATGTAAAAGGACATTCGGGGGATGAAGGGAATGAACGCTGCGATGTGATTGCCCGATCGTTTTCCCACAATTCTCCGATTCCGCTGCGACAATTTTCGGCTAATGGTGTGAACGTAAAGAGTGCAATTAAGACTGAGGAATCTGAGATCAAGCCCGTGATTGAGGCAGAAGCTAAACCGATCAATGGTGTTGGACTTCCGCTTTTTGCACTTGATGAACTTGATTCATCTAAAGATTTATCTTCGTCTGTACTATCTAAAGCAATTGAAAAAGTTAGTGAAATTGAAGGGGATTCTGAAATGCAAAGTTTACGCGAGACCATTGAACGGCTCAGAATTGCTGATGAAGTCGCAAAAGGCAATTATTTGTTAACGACTCAGGAATTGGCGACAATTGTGCAATTGACGACAAAAACGATCGGGGCCAAAAAAGAAGATTGGGTCTGGCGTAGTTGGTTAATTTCGCGGGTTCGGGAAGAAAGTAATCAAATCCTATGGCAATTAGAACGAGTTGATCGTGAGGGCTGAGTGGGGACTTTTTAAAGATGTGATTTACTGACGTGATCCGATTATTTCCAGTCACATCTCGTCAATAAATCACGAAAACTGTTTAGCGTAAAACCCGGCATATCGACCCTTCTGCGCCAACAATTCCTCATGTCGTCCCGATTCCACGATCGCCCCTTTTTCCATCACCAAAATCCGATCGCTCTTCCGTACTGTTGCTAATCGATGGGCAATAATAAACACCGTTCGACCTTTCATAATCCGTTCTAATGCCTCTTGAACCAATGCTTCAGACTCAGAATCTAAGGCACTCGTTGCTTCATCAAGAATCAAAATTTGGGGATTTAATAATACAGCGCGAGCGATCGCTAGGCGTTGCCGTTGACCACCGGACAAATTCACCCCGCGTTCGCCCACCCAAGTGTGATAACCCTGAGTAAATTGACTAATAAATTGATGAGCATTAGCCACCTTTGCGGCTTCTTCAACTGCGGCAAAATCAATATTTGTTTGACCAAATGCAATGTTCTCAGCGATCGTCCCAGAAAATAATGTAGTTTCCTGTGGAACAATTCCAATCTGACGGCGCAAACTTTTCAAGGTCACAGTGCGAATATCACGATCGTCAATCAACAACATTCCGTCTTGCGGATCATAAAATCGCGGAATCAAATTCACTAATGTCGATTTCCCGGCACCAGACGCGCCCACCAGTGCAATCACTTGTCCGGGTTGTGCCGTTAAACTTAGATTTTGCAATACAGGCCGATCGGATTCATAGAAGAAACTCACTTGCCGCAACTCGACTTTGCCTTTGATTGGGGGGAGATCCGTTGCTCCAGACAGTTCAGTAATGCTAGGTCTCAAATCAATTAGTTCATAAATCCGATCGACCGACGCTTCGCCCTGTTTAAATTCATTGTAGTTACTGGCCAATAAATTAATTGGATCAATCAACATCGTCACAGCAATGCAATAACTACCGAATTCTTCCGGCTTTAATTTCCCGCCTGCAATCAACCAAACACCCAGAAAAAACAACGCACAAAACGCTAGGACTTGAAGAAATCCAACAACAGGATATTCGATTGCCCGAAGTCGTTCAGTGCTAAATTTTGCCTCTCGGTTCCGTTCTGCTTCTGCGGCAAATCTTGTCGTGGAATAGTCTTCGGCAGCAAATGCTTTAATTAATCGAATGCCACTAAAGGTCTCGACTAGCAACGACGACAAATCTGAAACTCGCTGCTGACTACTACTCGAAAACGATCGCATCCGTTCGCCAAACCAACCAATTAACACCGCCAAAATCGGAGCCACAATCAACGTCGCCAGCGTCATTTGCCAGCTCTGATAAATCATGTAGCCCAGCACCCCAATTAATTGCAACACACAGGGTAAAAACTGATGGGCAATTTTATAGACGACCTCGCCAATGCGATCGATGTCCTCTGTCATTCGGTAGCTCAAGTCTCCCGTTTGCGAGGTCTCAAAGTAATTCAAACTTTGGGATTGTAATTTAGAAAAAGTTTCTTTACGTAGATCGAATGCAACGGCAAGTGACGCTCTTGCCATCAACGAATCCATACCAAACTGAGCTACCTTCTGCAAGGCAAAGATACTTACCGCAAAAATAATGAGATCAATAATTCCGATGATGGGGTCAATATCACCCGGTTTATTGCCTTGGCCAATTACTTTAAATAAAATCTGAGACTTATAGGCTAGAACAGGCCAGATTGCACTGTATAAAATGGTACACAGTAGAGCCTGAAATAAGGTCTTTCTCTGACGACGAACTAAGGGCATTAATCGCCAGTAGTGCGATCGTCCCGGTTTGCGTTGAGCGCTGACTGGGACCGTAGTCGATATTTCGTGGGAGGAATTCAATGGCATACTCAACGGCGGTTTGCCTTGCGCTCTTGATAAATGTGAATAACAGATGGCAGGAATGATAGCAAAATAACCCCAACTGTAATCGGTAGCAAATATTTATCTACATCGGGGATCAACTTCCCAAGATAATGCCCACCAATCAACAACCCAAAGGTCCAAACAAAGCCGCCGATGACATTAAAAAACAAAAATGTTCGATAATTCATCGCCCCAATGCCAGCCACAATTGGGGCAAAGGTCCGCACAATTGGGGTAAACCGAGCCAAAACAATGGCCATTTTTCCATGTTTCTCATAGAAAGACTGGGCCGTGGTTAGGTACTCTTTCTTG
>JAYUEW010000212.1:0-9636 GCA_043739045.1 Synechococcales cyanobacterium | reverse complement strand
AGGGGATGAGTGGATGGTGGAATCTTAGTTTTAGGTGCTTCAAGGGTTTGGGTCATTGTACTTACTCCTGAATATCGGGTTGTTAGCTAGATTCGATCCCCCTAAATCCCCCTTATTAAGGGGGACTAAGAGTTAGATGTAGTCCTCAATTCTCAATTCTCAATTCAAACTCCGGTCCGCCCTTAACAATGGGGCTAGAGGGATCTTCAGGAATCACATTACAAACGCGATCGCATCGGATGTGACCTGCGACCATCGGACCAACCAACTCGGCTGAATCCCTAGAAATAGGATGACGATCGTTAACACAAACGCAGGCATATATTCCCATCTGGCGACAGGAGCATAATAAGCACTTTTTGTGTCGAGTTTTCCAAAGCAAGTTCGGTTCAGCAAAATTACAAAATAGACTGCTGTTAATGCTGTACCAACGATCGCGATTAGAGTCTGTACGGGGAATGCTGGAAAACTACCTTGGAATACCATAAATTCTGCCACAAACCCCACCATTCCTGGAATTCCGGCACTGGCCATGGCACCCAGAATCAAGAGCGCCGATATCATAGGTAATCCTCGAATTGGATTCAGTAAGCCGTTTAGCATCTCCAATTCCCTAGTACCAACCTTAGATTCAATCATGCCAATTAGATAAAAGAGCAAGGCCAGAATCAAACCATGGGCAACCATTTGAGAAATCACCCCGACCATACTTAAGGGCGTGAGTGCCGCCGTTCCGAGAATGATGTACCCCATATGACCGATCGAACTGTAAGCCACCATACGCTTAATGTCCGTCTGCGCGATCGCACAGAAACTACCATAAATTACAGTAATCGCTGCGATCGTAGCCATTAGGGGAGCCACCGAGACCCAAGTTTCTGGGAACAATCCAACGGCAAATCGAATAATTCCGTAGGTTCCAAGTTTCGATAAGATTCCGCCCAACATAATCGAAACAGGTGCCGAAGATTCGACATAGGCATCGGGCAACCAGGAATGCAGCGGCACGAGGGGCGTTTTAATCCCAAATCCGACGAGTAGTAGAGCCAGCACTACTAATTGAGTACTACGAGACAAATCAGTAGTATCGATCGCGCTGTATTCAAAACTCGATGCCCCAGTCAACCAATTCATCGCGAGAAACGCAGCCAAGATCAAAACGCCTGACAATGCCGTGTAGATCAAAAACTTGGTCGCCGCGTATTCTCGTTTTTCACTCCCCCAGATGACAATCAAAAGATAGAACGGAATTAACTCGATTTCATAGAACAAAAAGAACAACATCAAGTTTTGCGCCAGAAATGCACCGATTACCCCAGAATTCACCAGTAATAGCAGTGAATAAAACAACCGAGGACGCTTCAAATCCTCACCAGGTTTAAGACCCACAGAACTATTAAAAGCCAAAAGAACCGTTAATAAATTTGTCAACGCCACCAAGGGAAACGATAGACCATCGATCGCTAGACTGTAGTTCAACCCCAAATCCGGCAGCCACGGGAGAAACTCCTGCATCTGTAAGCCAATGTGACTTAGGTCAAACATCACACCTATTACGATCGTCAAAACCAAACTGATGACAGAAAAACTGAACGTCACCGACCGAGACAATGATGGCGACATTACACCGGGATAAAATCCAACAATCAATGAACCGAGCAGTGGTATGAGGATTAAAGCACTCAATATCATAATAAATTCCTAACCCGCATTCAGAAGAGGATAACATAACCACAATCCAAGACCAACCAGCCCCAGCACGATCGTCAACATATAAAATTGCGATTGACCAGACGTACTGTATTTCAAACTCTGGCCACTGAATAGTGTTGCAAATCCAAAGAAATTACCGACACCATCAATCCCAATCCGATCGAAACCAGACAATAATTTCGACGAAATAGCCACAAACCCAACAATAGTATTGCGATACAGTTGAGGCGTGTAAAAGTCATAGGCAAACAAATCTTGAAGTGGCTGAGATGGTAGTTTCACAGGCTTTGAGATGGTTGGACTGAGATAAATTACAGCAGCCAATCCAATTCCTGAGAGGGTTGACCAAGCCAGAATCACAGCATTGTCTTTATTAATTTCAGCCCAATTCGGTAAAACATCAGCGGCTGATAGAACCAACGGTAAATGAATCACTAGCCCCATCACTATCATCATCGGCAAAATCATCCAATAGTGAACTTCCGGCGATCGTTCCGTAAATTTTGTGGTCTGGCCTAAAAAGACCTGACAAAATACCCTAGTGAACCCAAATGCCAACATTGCATTCACCGCAATCACCAGTGCTGCTAACCATGGATAGGTAACACTCAATCCCTCCACAAGTTGCAGCATGGCCCAAAACCCGCCAAATGGAGGCATCGCCACCACGCCCAACGCCCCAACAGCATAGCTCAGTCCCGAAATCGGACGGCGACCAAAGAGTCCACCCAACTGAGTTACATCCTGCGTCACACTATTCCAGACCACCGCACTCGAACTCATCACCATCAACGCCATTGCCAACGCATGAGACACACTCAATAACAGTGCAGCTTGAATATTTCCAGTTCCCACAGCAATGAAAACACAGCCCATCAATACACTAGTGGGATAGGACAATGTGCGTTTAATATCAATTTGAGCGATCGCAATCAACGAGCCACCCACTGCGGTCAAGGCACCAATAAAAATTGCAAAATTTAATACTGTCGGAGACAGGGCCAGCACAGGCTGAAGTTTTACCAATACCCAAGCGCCGACTTGTACCACTAAGGAATTTCTTAAGATTGTTCCTGGTACTGGACCTTCCATCGCTTCATCGAGCCACAAATGCAGGGGGAATTGAGCACATTTACCCATTGGACCTGCCAACAATGCTAAGCCCAATAACGTCATTACTTTCGGATCGACATCTGCCGTTTTTGCCCAAATCGCTAATTCGCTGTAGTTCCAAGTGCCTGCGATCGGCAACAATGCCACCACGCCCATCAATAGAAATAAATCGCCCACCCGTTTGGTCAAGAATGCATCCCGCGCCCCTGTGATAACCAAAGATTGGTTAAACCACAAGCCTAATAATAGGTAGGTTCCGAGGGTTAATAACTCCATCGCAACGTATGCAAAAAATAATGAATCATTCAACACCAGGAAATTCATCCCGGCCTCAAAAAATGCTAACAATGAAAAGAACCTAGCCCATCCCCAGTCCAATTCCAAATAACCGATTGCAAATATCTGAGCTAGAAAATTTAATCCTGTAATAACAGTACAAGCCGTCAATGCGATCGGGTCAATATGAAATGGAATCGATAAATCTAAATTGGCGACTTGAAGCCAAGGAACCGTAAAATCCACCGCCGGATTATCCCAAGCATAAAAGAGCGCCGCAGAGGCATGGGCAAACGCCAGAAAGGACATTAACGCATTTATATATCCAGCAGGCCGTGGACCTGTTCGCCTAGTAATGCCTGGGAACCAAATAACAGAAAGAGCTGCACCTATCAGGGTGTAGATCGGCAGCAACCATATAGATTGAATTAGAGGATGTGACATGCCCGGTTCCTAACAGTAACTATTGGATCAAACCCATGCTTTATTCAGTTTTCATTGAGTATATCCAATTAAACATGATGGCTTAGCCAAAATTATAGAGCATATCTCTTGTTATTCTGATTCCATGAATTGAGTCTTTACTATGGATAAATAATTACTAATTTTAATATCAGCTAAATTGATGGTAGCCCCCTGTGGAGCCATAACAGATCCGTAAGCGCTTGGATGCGGGGGCGATCGAGAAATAAGTTGACTGTTTGCTTGAATAATGTATGGGAGTGCAGAGACGTCTATGTTGAGTTGGGAATCGGGTTCTAATATCTCGCGGATGCAGCGAGAGCGGGCTTGGGTGGAAGTGAATGTGGCGGCGATCGACCATAACATTCGGCAAATTCGTCAGTTACTAAAACCGGAAACAGACTTGATGGCAATCGTCAAAGCAGATGCTTATGGCCATGGGGCAGTGACTGTGGCGAAGGCCGTTCTGAATGCTGGGGCGACTTGGCTTGGGGTCGCGACGATTCCCGAAGGCATTGAATTGCGAGAAGCGGAGATTGAATCGCCAATCTTGGTATTGGGAGCCACTAATTTACCAGAGCAGGTGAGGACGATTGCCCGTTGGAACCTTTCACCTACGCTGTGTACTCTAAAACAAGCCTTACTTTTTTCAGATGCAATAGGCGATACGGGGGCTTTGTCAGTGCATTTAAAAATTGATACGGGAATGTCACGATTGGGAATACGCTGGACCGATGCGATCGAATTATTTGATCTTGTGAAACAATTACCAAATTTAAAAATTGTAGGCGTATATTCCCACTTTGCCACCGCCGACGATCCGGACCCAACGATTATGAAAGATCAACAGCAGCGATTTGAATCTGTATTGAAAGCCTGCCAAATTTCTGAAACCATTCCGCGTCACTTTGCCAATTCAGCCGCAACAATTGTTGATTCATCTTTACAATATAATATGGTCCGCACGGGTTTGATTACCTATGGACTATATCCAGCCCCCCATTTGCGCGATCGGATTAATTTAATTCCAGCGTTGCAGGTGAAGGCCCGGATTACTCAAGTGACGACAATTCCAGCGGGGACGGGCGTGAGCTATGGACATCGGTTTGTTAGCGATCGGACCATGACGATCGCGGTGATCGGGGTTGGCTATGCAGACGGAGTTCCGCGCAGTTTATCAAATCAAATGGATGTATTGATTCGCGGTAAACGGGTGAAACAGATTGGTTCAATTACTATGGATCAAATCATGTTAGACGTAACCCAGATTCCGAATGTTCAAGAGGGAGAAGTGGTGACTTTGTTGGGAAAAGATCAACTGGACTGCATTAGTGCGGATGATTGGGCAGAGAAATTAGGAACGATTTCTTGGGAGATTCTGTGTGGATTTAAAAATCGATTACCACGAGTAATTGTCGGATAATGGTCGGACAGACCGCCGTGGCACAGACGACCATTTGAGCGGAAAATGATAGATATGTCCCGATCGAATTTTTTCATCTCTTGGCTACATGAGTTTTGTAATTCGCATCATTAGCCTGATCGCTAGTCCAATAACCATAGCCCCATGCTAACCCAAACCTATCTCGCCCATCTCCCCGAAACCCTAAACTCCCTCAAACAAGCCGACGATCGTTGGGCCAAGTTACGATCGTCATCCAATCCAGAACCGCCGAACGTCATCAGCACGGTCAACACCACACTCGCTAATCTGGACTACGACGTAATCGTTGCAGGCGGAACCTTAGGATTACCGATCGCCTTAACCCTGACTATGCAAGGACACAAGGTCGCTATCTTAGAACGGGGAATTCTCAAAGGCCGTGAACAAGAATGGAACATTAGCCGTGATGAATTACGCGGGTTAGTTGAACTCAATATGCTAACCCAATCAGAATTAGACCAGGCGATCGTCAGTGAATTCAACCCAATTCGGATCAAATTCGGCGATCGGGAAATTTGGACCAAAGATGTCTTAAATGCAGGCGTAGATCCAATTTATTTACTAGCAACCCTCAAACAAAAGTTTCTTAAACTCGGCGGGAAACTCATTGAACAAGCCAGCTTTAAAACAGCAACCGTTCATCCCAATGGCACTGAAATTCACTACGAATTAATTAATCAATCTAGCAATCAATCTAGCAATCAATCTAACTCCATCACTGCCCAATTATTACTTGACTTAATGGGCCACAATTCACCGATCGCATTACAATCCCGCGATGGCGAAACCCCCGATTCCGTCTGTCTCGTCGTCGGCACCTGCGCCACAGGCTACCCCGAAAATAATACTGCCGACCTGATCGCCTCCTTCACGCCCATTCAGAATCAATGCCAATATTTTTGGGAAGCTTTCCCCGCCAGCGCAGGCCGAACGACCTATCTATTCACCTATTTAGATGCGGAACCCGATCGAATTTCCCTCGAAACCTTATTTGACGAATACTTCCGACTGCTCCCCACCTACCAAAACATCACCCTTGACCAGCTCGACATCAAGCGCGCCTTATTCGGAATTTTCCCCTGCTACAAAGACAGCCCCTTAGTTCCAGACTGGGATCGGATCCTATCTCTCGGTGATGGTAGCGGTGCCCAGTCGCCCTTAAGTTTCGGAGGATTTGGAGCCATGATGCGACACTTAATTCGATTGTCGGACGCATTGAATCAAGCTATTTCCACCGACTGCCTCGATCGCGCTAGTCTCGAACTGATCCAACCCTACCAACCCAATCTCCAAGTCACCTGGCTCTTCCAGAAATCCATGAGCGTTAAACTAAAGCAAAAATTACCGCCCGAACAAATCAATCAACTTCTTGCCGATGTATTCGGAGAAATGGAACAACTGGGAGATCTCGTCCTGAAGCCATTTTTGCAAGATGTCGTACAGTTCGGACCACTGACCCAAACCCTCTGGCGATCGTCTCTAAAGTCGCCCTTGATCCTGTTTAAAATCCTGCCCCAAGTCGGACTCTGGACCTTATTAGATTGGATACGACATTTCGCGAATTTAGGTTTTTATACCGCAGTTGACGGCATAATCGATCGTAATCTCCCCGTTCTGCTCCCATTTCTAAGCGCCCAATCGCCTGCCTTCCAATATCGGACCTATCGGGCTATTGAAGCCTTCAAATACGGATCCGGTAAAGACTATTCTCTGCCTAACCCTGAACCTGATCATGAAGACGTACAGCCCTATGGGGGATTACAATAGTTCCAAACCTTTTTCTTGTTGACGATCGGTCTATGCAACTTTCCCTTGCGCGGCGCTGTTTCATCCGTGAAATCCGTCAGCCGGACGAAATTATTAATCTTGAGCGAGCCGCGCTGTATATCGCGCAAGAAGCCTATCCCACTCTCGACATTGATGAGTCAATTGCCAGCCTAGATGCGATCGCCTGTGTTATCCGCGATCGGATTCCTGAGATCCGTTACCCGCTAAAAATCATTCAAACCATCAATCAATATCTATATGCCGAATTGGGCTTTCGGGGCAATCGAACTGACTATTACAACACCCAAAACAGCTACCTAAACCAGGTTTTAGAACGCCGCCTCGGTATCCCAATCACCTTGGCGTTAGTCTATCTTTCTGTCGCGAAACGCCTTGACTTCCCCATGTTAGGCATTGGAATGCCGGGACATTTTTTAATTCGGCCCAATGTAGGCGAGATGGATATCTATGTCGATGCCTTTAATAGCGGCGAAATCTTATTTCCGCAAGACTGTGAAGCTCTACTACAAAAGCTTTATCAAGAACCCGTAAGGCTTACTCCTGAATTGCTCCAGAGCATCAGCAATCGTCAATTTTTAGCTCGCCTATTGGGAAATCTAAAGGGTGTTGCTATTAATCAAGGCGATGTTCCCGCTGCCCTCGCTGCCGTCGAACGCATTCTGCTGCTATTTCCCAATGCGCCTGCCGAACTGCGAGATCGAGGCATTCTTTATTTCCAACTTCGACGTTGGCCCGAAGCCCGTCACGACCTAGAAATTTATCTCGAAACAGACCCAACGGCTGGCGATCGAGATTTGATTCAAGATCTCTTACGCAAAATAAATAGCTAGAAAATAATCAAAAAGTAAGGAGCGATCAGATAATTCGATCGCTCCCATTACAGATGTAAACTCGTATCAACTGAATCGATTCAGTATCTGCAACATCTAATTTCGATCTTAAAAAAGCTTAATCCGTTACTTTTTGCCTAAGACCTGATCTTTAGTTTCCGTAAATTTGGAATAGAATTCTTGGCGTTTCTCCGACTTGAGCATAAAGCGAGTTACGAACCAAGCAGAATATCCCAGACCCACAAGCTCCAAAATTGGCTCAACCAAAGGAATCTCATTGAGTGCGCTGAGCAAAGCCAGCGTCAATTTCACAGAAACAATCGCACCGAACACCAACCCTAAAGATACAATAAGCTGCTTGTACTCACTAAAAAAGTTGCCAAGAATTGTATCTAAATTGCTGACCACTTCTACACCTTTAGACAGCATCGCCTTAAATTCAGCCGTATTCTCATCGCTCTCAAGGGGGGCTAAAGAGCCACTCTCCTCTAAATCAGCATTAATTTGCTCCTCAGCCAATTTTAATTCATGCATAAGACTACCCAATACTCTACTACCCACTAATATTACTTCGTCTTCTGAAAATCTGCATCTGCTTTTAGATATAAATTCACCCGAAACGATAGTAAAACCTTATCAGACTGGCTTTAAATTTTACATATTGCGATACATTGCAGGATATAAGGATTTATGCTGGAATTTATGCAAATAGAAAATATTAATTTACAGGGCAACACTCCGATGGACTTGTTGGAATATCAGGCAAAAGAGCTTTTTCGGACCATTGGAATTCCCGTCCTTTCGTCTCAACGCATCGATCGGATCCAAGATTTGAAGCGCCTCACTATTCCATATCCGATTGTTCTCAAGTCACAGGTTCACGTTGGTGGTCGGGGCCGTCTTGGCGGAATTCGCTTTGTGGACAACACAATCGATGCGATCGCCGCCGCTCAAGTTCTTTTCAACCTCTCTATCTTAGATGAAAAACCCAGTGTGCTCCTGGCTGAACCCAAATTTCAAGCCGCCCACGAATATTATCTAGCCGTAACCTTAAACCGATCGCTAAGGCGACTGGTTCTATTGGGCAGCATCAAAGGGGGCAACGAAGTTCGTAGCGCCATCGACTCGACCCATCAGGTGGTGGTAGAAGGAGAATTTTCTCCCTTTTATACGCGACGGTTATCTATAAAAATGGGCTTAGAAGGCCCGCTAATGACCTCCGTGAGTTCGGTTCTGGAAAAAATGTACTATTTACTGGTCGAGAAAGACTTAGATTTAGTAGAAATTAATCCTCTAGGGGTGAGGGATTCGGGTGAAGTCATGGCGCTGGATGGAAAAGTATCGGTTAATGATGGAGCAATGGCACGTCATCCGGATTTGGTTGCCCTAGTTCCACAGCCGATCGCCGTCCAACTCGGCACAGACTCCAACAGCGACAGCCAAAGCCCCCGATTGTCGGTACAATCGACCTCAGAAACGCATGGAATCGTCGGGCTATTATGCAATGGTTCAGGACTGACTATGGCGACGATGGATAGTTTTTATCAGGCGGGCGGGAAACCGATCGCTTTCTTAAATATTGGCAGTGAAACTAGTCATAACTGGAATGTCCAGACCTTTTGCGATCGATTAGTTCAGGGCTTAGAACGCATTTCTCAAACCCCTCAAGTCGAAGTAATTCTATTGAACTTAATCAGTGGAATTGTCACTGGAGATGCGATCGCAACCGCTCTACTACAATTTCTCCATCACTACCATCCCCAATCGGCCTATCCCCGATCAATGTCTAAGGAAATCCATGAAAATTCAGCGCCATCGACCGTTCCTCAAATTGTCGTGCGATGGATGGGACCAGATATTGAGGGAGGAAAATCAAAATTAGTGGGTAGCCCTATCGTGATTTGTGATGACTTCGATAGTGCGATCGGAGAAGTTTTAAAATCGGTTAAACTCAACAGAATTCACTCTTAACCAAATCTTGATCATGTCAATTCTATGCAGTTACAGATT
>JAYUEW010000211.1:0-9083 GCA_043739045.1 Synechococcales cyanobacterium | reverse complement strand
CCGCCCGGTTCCAAGCCCGCCACCTGCGTCGCCCCCACATCAAAGGTAAAGCCCTTGCGTTTAAAAGTCGAAGCACAACCTCCCGGAACAATCGCCTGGTCGTAAACCGTTACGGCATATCCCCGACGAGCCAAAAGTGCTGCCGCCGTCAGCCCACCAATTCCGGCCCCAATAACGATCGCCCGCTGAGAGTTCATAAGTTTGGGAAGAAGTTTGGTTACATTTCTTAATACTTCCTCAGTTTCAATTGTAAAGAATCTGGGAGCAATAGTCCAAATTTATTCCTCTAGACTTAAGGCTGAGTGACAGTCTGAAGATCTGAATTATTATTGTTTATAATCTCCACACCACCGAGGCTACATGAAGAACCGCGCGTTTAAACGGAAAGTTCTGGCTTATATCACTCAAGGCGATCGGCTTCTGGTCTTTCGGCAGCCAGATTATTTGAGCTGGGGGATACAGGTTCCGGGAGGTAGCATTGAGCCGGGTGAAGATCATGATGCGGCGGTGATTCGAGAAGTGGAAGAGGAGACAGGGCTACAGAATGTACAGATTTCAGCCTATCTGGGGAGTTTATTTACGGCAAGACCTGAACATATGAGGGAATTGCATTGCTACCATCTGACAGTAACTCAACCCGCCCCCGATCGATGGATCCATTATGAATTGCACTCGACGAGCCGCGTCGGTCCGATCGCCTTTGATTTTTTCTGGGTGCCGATCGCTCAACCCGGCGTGACCCTATATCGTGGCCATGAGATGATTTCCTATCTTCAACAGCCTATTTTCGTGGGTTAGTGATTGTTTGCTAATTTTTGCCAGTTTGCCAATTTGCCAATACGTCTCTACCAGCAGATTTTGCTAGTACGATCGGCAAATTACCTGACGCATTTGTTTCATATTCGTGGGCAAATCCATTTTGATAGCTTGCTGAATAAAGGCGCTAGGGACTGGAATGGTGGGAGTTGCTTGCACAGAGTAAGTAAGAATAGTGCCTTCGCCGCAGGATTCTAAGGCGAGATCCGCAGTGAAGTCGTTGAAACTGCCGGATTCTAATGAGAACTGAATCGATTGTTGATGGGTTTCCATGACTTTGAGATAGATCTCAACTTGGGCGGTCAGGAATAAAAATGCTTTGCTAGCGGCCTGATACAGTCGTTTTACTTGGCGCTTAACGGTTGTGCCGCTGGTGTAAATGCCAGAGCTAATAACTTCGCTGCGGGTTAATCCGGGGAAAAACTGAGTCCACCGAGAATAATCTGTAATCTGCATCCAGACTTCGGTATGGGGCATCGGCAAATACATCTGAGCCGTCACTGCACCGCCCCAAGCTGAATGGGGCCGAGTTTGGAGAATAATCTCGCCTTTGAGGAGCGCTTTAAGGGTATTGGACGAAATATTAACGGGCAGTGCAGCAACCATAAATTTCGACTCCTTATAGAATGATCCAAATGAACGACTTGGCCTTATGTTACCCACCTACTTCAAGGATTCCTAGGTGTTTTCCGTGTCTGATGATAAAACCTCATCTAGTCGCCTCTTCAGATAAAGATATGAAAAACTATCCTGAGGGATGATGCCCGTGAAATTACGATCGGCAGAAAGACTCTTGTACAATGACCTATGAATTTGGTGTGGGAGAACAGATGCAATCTTCAAGAGATTCACGAGTATTTGTATTTTGGTTTGTGGTCGGCCTAACGTGCTTTGTATGGGGATTACGCGGGTTTGGGTTAATGACCTTTATTCCAGGATTTGTGTTGGGGTTATTAATTACGGCATCGATTGCGCTGTTAGTCGTCAATGGTTGGCTTGAAACACGATAATTATCGATTAAGATTTTATTCATTAACTAGTATCCCTATGCCTGCTCTCCATCCCACCGTTGCTCTCTATCGTATTCTGGATGCAAATCTCGATCGTGCCCGTGAAGGGTTGCGCGTTATTGAGGATTGGTGTCGGTTTGGATTAAACGATGCCAAACTTAGTGAAAAATGTAAAACAATGCGCCAGACCCTTGGGCAATGGCATAACCCAATATTCCGATCGGCCCGTGATACGGATGGCGACTTAGGTACGGCGATTACTCATCCGCTAGAACGGGTGCGATCGGATATTCCGCAAGTTCTGCAAGCCAATCTTTGTCGAATTGAAGAATCCTTGCGGGTTTTGGAAGAATATGGCAAGATTCATAGCCCTGAAATGGGTGCGGTTATGAAACAATTGCGGTATCAAACCTATAGTCTAGACAGTCAACTGATGCGCTCATCTCCCCGTCATACAAAACTTCATCAAGCCCAGCTCTATCTCGTCACCGCCCCGTCAGAGACTCTGTTTGAGACTGTCGAAGCTGCACTTCAAGGGGGATTGAGCTTGGTACAATATCGCGATAAAAACGTGGATGATGACATTCGCTATGCCAATGCGATGAAGCTTAAAGACCTTTGTCATCGATATGATGCGCTGTTTATTGTGAACGATCGGGTCGATATTGCGATCGCGGTGGATGCGGATGGCGTGCATTTAGGCCAGCACGATTTGCCCTATGCCTTTGCCCGTAAGTTGCTCGGTCCTGATAAGATCATTGGCCGATCGACCACGAGTCCTGAAGAATTTGCGATGGCGATGGCGGAGAGTCCCGATTACATTGGCGTTGGTCCCGTCCATGAGACTCCGACTAAAGCAGGTAAGGCAGCATCAGGGTATGAGTATGTGCAATATGCGGCGGCTCACTGTACGATTCCCTGGTTTGCGATCGGCGGTATTGATATGGACAATTTAAAAGCGGCGATGAATGCGGGAGCAACACGAGTTTCGGTGGTCCGATCGATTATGAGTTCGGCTCAGCCTAAATTGACGACGCAATATTTTCTGTCTCAGCTCAGTAGTGGTCGGGGTTAAGTTCATGCTCAATAACACCTTTAACATCACGGTCAACGGTCAAGATCATCACTGTCAAACCGGGACCTTGCTTCCGGATTTGCTGACTCAACTGAAGATGAACCCAAAGCTCGTGGCGATCGAATTCAATGGGGAAATTTTGCATCGACAATTTTGGCCACAGACTCAGATTCAAGCAGGCGATGCCTTGGAGGTGGTGACGATCGTAGGCGGTGGTTAATTAGCGGTTAATTAAAGGGTTCTGCTCTGTCGTTCGGGGATCCCCACAGATTGCTTAGGGGTTCGCCGTTTGCGTCTATGGGACAACGCGATAAAGTATTAGGGTATCGTCCAAGGTGCTGCGGCGCTGTTATGAGGCTTGTTATGAGACGTTCCTTTCAAAACTTTATAAAACCGATCGTCAGTTCTATTGTGGCGATCGCTCTCTTTGTCACCCTTTGGGTCGGTAGTCCAGCTCCGGCAAATGCTGCATCCTACGGGGGACGGATGGGCGGCGGATCATTCCGATCGGCCCCTCGTAGCTACAGCGCTCCCCGATCGGGTGGTGGCTACAGTGGTGGATATAATCGTGGTTATGGCGGCGGCATGGGTGGCGGCAGTAGCTTTTTCTTCTTTCCTTCACCTTGGATGTTCTTTGGTGGTGGCGGCGGAATGGGTGGAATATTGTCCTTAATGGTGTTTGCAGCATTGGCAAGTACAGCGGTGCAAGCATTCCAGCGATTCCAAGGTCAGGACGGCGGTTCGGACTTGGGGCTAAAATCGTCTAAGGTGTCGGTGGTGAAATTGCAAGTTGGTCTTTTGGCTGAAGCAAAGACATTGCAAGAAGATCTCAACCGTATTGCCCAGAAAGCAAACACCGCATCCAGTGCCGGATTGGCTCAAGCGCTTCAAGAAACCACACTGTCTCTATTGCGTCATCCTGAATACTGGGCCTATGCAGGGGGCGAAAGCAAGCAATCTGCAATGCTGGCGGCAGAGTCCGAATTCAACCGCATGATTCTTTCGGAGCGTAGTAAGTTCTTGGGTGAGTCGGTCTCCAATGTGTCCGGTCAGTTGAAACAGGGAAATGGAACGCTTACGGTGAATCCTGCTGGAGAGTTAGTTGAACAGTCGGGTGAATATATTGTGGTGACGCTCTTGGTGGGCGCGGAAGGAAAAGTTGAACTTCCAGCTATCAATAGTGCAACCGATTTACGCCGTGCATTGAGTACTTTAGGCGCGGTGTCGAGCGATCGGCTACTCACTCTAGAAGTCTTGTGGCAGCCCGGTTCAACGGACGGTGTTTTGACTAGCGACGATATGGTTGAGTACTATCCAACGCTGAAGCTTGTTTAAGATTCAGGTTTAGAGTTCGATCGGTCTGATGAAAAAGCCCTGTAGGATTAGTTGTCTTGCAGGGCTTTTTTAAATGGGGCTAATTCATATGAATTCGGAAAAAATTAGGGTTGCATTAATCGGAACTGGGTTTGGGCAAAAAGTTCACTTGCCTGCGCTACGAGCCAACCCAACCATCGAAGTCGTCGCCGTTTATCATCGTGACCGCACCACTGCCGAAACGATCGCCCGCACCCACAATATTCCTAACGCTTGCACTACTATTCAGGAAATCATCGATCGTCCAGAAGTACAGGCCGTCACGATCGCCACCCCACCGTTTTTGCATTACGACATGGCCAAGGCTGCACTGAACGCAGGGAAACATATTCTTCTCGAAAAGCCAACAACATTAAATGCAACGCAAGCCCAAGAACTTTATGAGATGGCAACGGAGAAAAATCTGATTGCGACTATGAATTTTGAGTTTCGCTACATTCCAACTTGGCAAAGACTTTCAGAACTTTTAAACGATGGCTACGTGGGTAATGTTCGCTACGCAAAAGTAGATTGGCTAGTGTCCAGTCGAGCCGACGCAAATCGTCCATGGAATTGGTATGCCCAGAGCGATCTCGGCGGTGGTGCATTGGGCGCGATCGGATCCCACGCGTTTGACTATATTACTTGGCTACTGGGGGACATAAAACGTGTTTCCGCAAGACTTAGCACCTCTATTCTCCAGCGTCCCGATCCGTTCGACAACAATCAACTTAAACCCGTCACGGCGGATGACACCTGCAATATTTTATTAGAACTCAACGATCAAGTTCCGGTCCAAGTATGTTTAAGCTCTGTGGCCATGCAAGGACGGGGGCATTTTATTGAGATCTACGGCGATCGTGGCACCCTAGTTCTCGGTAGCAACAATCAAAAAGACTATGTTCACGGGTTTAAACTTTTAGGCAGTCAAAATAACCAACCCCTCCAGGAACTTGTAATTCCTAGTTCATTAGAGTTTGCTAAAACTTACGATGACGGTCGAATTGCTCCGATCGCCCGTGTTGTTGATGCCTGGGTTCACGCCATTCAAACAGGAGAACCGATGTCGCCCTCTCTCAAAGATGGGGTTATCTCTCAGCGGATTATGGATGCTTGCCATACTTCAAATAACACTGATCAATGGGTGATGCTCTGAGGGATCAACAATTCTCGTAAATCATTAAAAAAGCGATCGGAGCTTAAACCCCGATCGCCCAACCTAATTAAACTCAGCCAACTTCTAATAAGCCTCTTGCAGCTCATAAAAATCAGGCGACACATAATCCTTACGCAATGGATAACCTACCCAATCCTCTGGCATCAAAATTCGCTTTAACCCCGGATGGCCCTCGTAGACAATGCCATACATATCAAAGGTTTCACGTTCCTGCCAATCTGCACCCTTCCAAATCCAATAGACAGACGCGACCTTTGGATTTTCACGGGGCAGGAACACCTTGAGGCGAACTTCCATCGGTTTTAGGCAGTTAT
This sequence comes from Synechococcales cyanobacterium, assembly GCA_043739045.1. Taxonomy (GTDB): domain Bacteria; phylum Cyanobacteriota; class Cyanobacteriia; order Leptolyngbyales; family Leptolyngbyaceae; genus JAAFJU01. The sequence continues at coordinate 3,338 of JAYUEW010000211.1, read as the reverse complement.
CCTCAATTTTGATCAAGTGATAAAAACTCACTAAATCGCCGCCCGGACCCGAATCATAACCGCCCTGACACTGAAGGCAATTGAAGCCATAGGCGTAGAGCGCACTGGCAAACGGAACCAAAAAATCTGGCTCCACCTTGATCATCTCAATTCCTGACGCATCTAGCCCCAGAAATTCATGATCAAACCCCTCGCTCGTCAACCACTGAGACACTCCACCCGCGAGAGCGATCGCCCCAGTGTCTACCGCTTGCACCTGATCAGCCATTACACCGCCTCCGATCGAACTGCTTCTAGTTCTGCCACTTCCGGCACCGCAAAGCCCATCGCTTCCATCAATTCCGCTGGTGGCGCTTGACGACTAGCAGCTTGTAAATACTCACCCGTCACCTCAGCTTTGACCGACTTTAGACTGTGAGTTGTGCTGTAATACCGATGCACTTGACGCTGGAAGGACCGTTCCTGCATCGACTCGTTGGAGATTTTTTTACGCAACTTGATGATTGCATCAATGATCGCTTCAGGACGCGGCGGACATCCCGGCAAATATACATCCACCGGAATCAATTTATCCACACCGCGAACCGCACTGGGCGAATCCACACTGAACATGCCGCCCGTAATCGTGCAAGCACCCATAGCAATCACATACTTTGGTTCCGGCATCTGCTCATAAAGCCGGACTAAGGCAGGGGCCATTTTCATCGTGACCGTTCCCGCTGTGATAATCAAATCAGCTTGGCGAGGGGTCGATCGGGGCACAAGGCCAAACCGATCGAAGTCAAACCGCGAACCCAACAGCGCCGCAAATTCAATAAAACAACAAGCCGTACCATATAACAGCGGCCAAAGACTAGAAAGCCTCGCCCAGTTGTACAAATCATCGACCGTCGTCAACACAACATTTTCCGACAATTCCTGGGTCACTGCCGGACGATCGACCGGATTCATGATCACCGGATCAATTGCAGCCTTGTTACTTGTTTCAGAACTCATGACCATTCCAATGCTCCTTTGCGCCACGCATACACTAATCCGATCACCAAAATTGTGATGAACACCAGGGCTTCGACAAAGGCCAACAATCCAAGTTGACTGAACGCCACAGCCCAGGGATACAGAAACACCGTTTCCACATCAAACACCACAAACACCAGCGCAAACATATAGTAGCGAATATTGAACTGAATCCAAGCCCCGCCCATTGGCTCCATCCCCGACTCATAGGTCGTTCGGCGAACGGGTCCACGACGGCTCGGACGGACTAACTTGGATGCGGTCAAGGCCAACACAGGCACAAATCCGCAAACCAGCAAGAAGCCGAGTAAATATTCATATCCGGTTAAAACAAACACTTTAGAGCCGCCTCGTCACAAGCTAAGACTTCAACAAAAGCGATCGGGAATCCCGGTCGTTTGCTCAAGCACAATGGGTGGGCAAGATAGATGGATGACAAAATTCACACATCTACATCAACTCCAACCATTATAGCCAGTCCAAGTCTTCAAAAATTGCCTTTCTACGTCAATCCATCCATGGAAGTTCCCAGCGTTAACGCATTGCATCTCACTGATACTTCAAAAGGATCTGAACCCCAACGGTGTGAGAACCCAACTATGTGATAATAAGTTCTGTTACAACGTCTAAGATTTCCCCATACTGACCATGAGTCAAGACCTCTCCCCTCAAACGCCCTCTGAAACCGATTCCGCCCCATTGGAATCCGAGACCTTGGGCGAAGACGCTACGCAAGTCATCATCGAAGTGGTTCTAGACTGCTACGAATGTTCGTCCTGTGGCTATACATACAACCCGAAAAAGGGCGACTCGCGCGGCAAAGTTCCAGAAGGGACAGCCTTTCCGGATCTCGCGGCTCGCTGGAAATGTCCGGTGTGTGATGCCCCCAAGAATCGCTTCAATAATATTGGGCGTGCAGGTTTAGCATCCGGGTTCAAAGAAAATCTGAAGTACGGTCTTGGGGTCAATACCATGACACCGGGCCAAAAGAATCTACTCATTTTTGGCAGCCTTTTGTTGGCTGTTATTTTCTTTCTGAGTCTTTACAGCTTGGAATAAAGGTTGAATTTTAGTTTTTGCAATATTTTTTGTTGGGAGCGTGCTTAGGTCATGGTTTGGATGGTTAACTCAAAAACGGAACACGGGCAGCAGATTCTTTCTGTGGCCAATACGAGATTAAAACATCGGTTGAAACAGGCTGGATTAACGATCGTAGCCCTTTTAATCGTTATCGCTGGGCTAATTAGCTATGCCATGCCCTCGGATGCGGCATTTCTAAAGGCGATCGATACAAAACCTTGGGAAACGGTCAAGCTTCCTAGCGACGAAAGTCCGTTAGATGTGGATTTTTTACCTGAAAACCCAGAACAAGGCTGGATTGTTGGCACCAATTCGTCAATTTTTCAAACGGCTGACGGCGGAGCAACCTGGCAAGAGAAAAAACTTGACCTCGGTACCGAAAAATATCGTTTAACTTCCGTTAGTTTCTCGGGCCAAGAAGGCTGGATTGCAGGTCAACCCTCTATCTTGCTTCACACCAAAGATGGCGGAAACGCTTGGGAACGGATGCCCTTAAGTGAAAAACTCCCCGGTTCTCCCAGTGACTTGATGGCCTTAGGACCAGATTCGGTCGAAATGGTGACAGACATCGGTGCAATCTACCAAACCCAAGACGCGGGCCGTAACTGGAAAGCTATGGTCAACGATGCCTTTGGGGTATTCAAGAGCCTGCACCGATCGGACGATGGCCAATATGTCGCGGTGTCATCCCGTGGGAATTTTTTCTCGACTTGGAAACCTGGCAGCACCGCCTGGGAACCGTTTAATCGAAACAGCTCTCGCCGACTTCAAGGGATGGGATTCACGCCTGATAATCGTCTTTGGATGCTGGCTCGGGGTGGTCAACTGCAATTTACTAACTCATCAGACCCTGAAGATTGGCAAAAAGCACAGGCCCCTGAGTCGTTTAATAGCTGGGGATTTTTGGATCTAGGCTACCGAACTACCGATGAACTTTGGGTCGTGGGTGGCAGCGGTACTCTACTGGTGAGCTATGACAACGGCAAAAACTGGAAAAAAGATGGCAACATTGAAGACGTGCCTGCAAATCTATACAAAATAGAATTTACCAGTCCCGATCGGGGCTACATCTTGGGTCAGCGCGGGACATTCTTAAGATACCGAGGCCAATCGGTCTAAAATCAAAGGAATTCTGAAGGTCACTCTTGTGGGGCTTTCGCTCCTGATCTATGATGTTTTGTATCAGAAATTAATCTGTCGTTTGTAGAGGGATTTCCATGGCTGGGACTACTGGTGAGCGC
>JAYUEW010000210.1:0-3932 GCA_043739045.1 Synechococcales cyanobacterium | reverse complement strand
GAAGTCCAATTTTAAGCCGAATCTCCCGACCATCGAAAGATATAGACTTTACAATTTCTTCCATGTAGCGCGCTACCTTTTCTCTCTCTTTTTGTTCTGAGGCAATCGTAACACTTATACATACATAGGAATCGCAGATCTCCCCGAACAGTGTCCTTCAATCCCAGGGGGCAAGCCCAATTATTACGGACCAAAATACCGATCAGCGACGGAGAGGATCACGGATCTCACGATACAGGTATTGGGCGAGGATTATGATTTTCCGATAGAGTGGGGTGGAGAGAAACACAGAATACCTAAAAATCCATGAATTTATTGCCAACTGACGTGCCTAATTTTCTAGACGCTCAGAATTCGCCTCAAGCCGTTAAGTTACCCGATCTTCTGGCTCCAGCGGGAAATTGGGAATGTGCAAAAGCTGCGGTGGCCAATGGCGCGGATGCAATTTATTTTGGACTCGATCGCTTTAATGCGCGGATGCGATCGCAGAATTTTACTGAGGCTGATTTGCCAGACCTGATGGCGTTTTTACATCAGCGTGGAGTGAAAGGTTATGTGACATTAAATACACTGATTTTTCAAGATGAATTGATTGAAGCAGCGCAATATATTCGGAGTGTGATTGCGGCGGGTGTGGATGCTGCGATCGTTCAAGACGTTGGGATTTGCAATTTAATTCGGCATATTTCACCCGACTTTCCAATTCATGCATCGACTCAAATGACCGTTACTACAGCGGCGGGAGTTGAATTTGCAGCAGAATTAGGGTGTCAGCTAGTTGTCTTAGCGCGGGAATGCTCGATCGCAGAAATTAATAAAATTCAATCTCAAATCAAAACAACCTGTGAATTGCCGTTAGAAGTCTTTGTCCATGGGGCGCTATGTGTGGCCTATTCTGGACAATGTTTGACCAGTGAATCCTTGGGAGGACGATCGGCCAATCGGGGGGAATGTGCCCAGGCTTGTAGAATGCCCTATGAATTGATTTGTGATGGCGAAGAGGTGGAGTTGGGCGATCGGCGATATTTACTGAGTCCGCAGGATTTGTCGGGATTGGAAGTATTGCCGGAGTTGATTCAATCGGGAGTAACTTGTTTAAAAATTGAAGGCCGATTGAAAGCGCCGGAATATGTGGCAAATGTGACGCGGGTCTATCGTCAGGCGATCGATCGAGTGGCTGAATCTATGGGTTTGAATAAAGAGGGTTTGAATAAAGAATTTAAAGTGAGTTCGGACGATCGGTATGATCTCGAAATGGCCTTTTCCCGTGGATTGTATACAGGGTGGTTCAATGGGATTAACAATCAAGAACTCGCCCATGCAAGATATGGCAAAAAGCGGGGGGTTCTTTTGGGCGATGTGTTGGCGGTTCAATTGGATAAATTTAGTAATGTGCAGGTAGTATTGCGAACCCAAGCCCCTGTAAAACCGGGCGATGGCATTGTATTTGATGCGGGCCGTCCAGATGAACAGGAAGAAGGCGGGCGGGTTTATACGGTGGATTTACGACGGAGCGAAACCTATTTGACCTTTGGCCGTGGGGCGATGGAATTAGAACGGATTCATGTGGGCGATCGGATTTGGAAAACCAGTGATCATGAACTTGAAAAACGTGTCCGACAAACCTATGAATCAGACAACCTCCATCAGCGGCCTTTGAACCTAGAAATTCATGGAGCGATTGGTGAACCCTTAGTGGCGATCGCTCGTGATGCCATGGGGAATGTGGTGCAGGCCGAATCAACAATGGCTTGTATTGAAGCCCATTCAAAACCACTGGATAGCGATCGATTACGAGATCAATTAGGTCGTTTGGGGAATACGCCGTTTCTCTTGGGTGAACTGGTCAATCACATTACGGATCTCGTTATGGTGCCCGTGAGTGAATTGAATCGCATTCGTCGGGAATTGGTTGAGAAACTGGAAGAAGTCCGATCGCAGCCTAAACGTTGGCAATTAAATAAAAATGCGATCGTTAAAGATCTATTACCTGCCATGCCAGAGTCTTCAACTGAAACCGCCCCAAATTTAATTGTTCTGGTTCGTGAATTAGATCAAGTTGATGCGGCCTTAAAGCTTGGCGTTCGCACTATTTATTGTGAATTTGAAGATCCCCGTGAATATAGGGGTGCCGTAAAACTCGTTCGTCAAGCGGCCCATGCCCCAGAAATTTACGTCGCACCGCCGCGCATTGTTAAATCGGGTGAAGATTGGATTTTGGAGCAGGTGACTAAATGTCAGGCCGATGGCTACTTGATCCGAAATTATGATCATTTGAAGTATTTCGGTGATGCAGAAAGAATGACAGCATTAGGAAATCCAAAGCTGATTGGTGACTTTTCCCTAAATATTGCAAACGCACTCACGGCAAAATACTTTAAACAAATCTCCAATCTTCAACGATTAACGGCATCCTATGACTTGAATATTCATCAATTAGATGAACTTCTTGCAGGTGCCCCACCAGAATGGTTTGAAATTACATTGCACCAGCATATGCCGATGTTCCATATGGAGCATTGTGTGTTTTGTGCTTTTCTATCGGAAGGGACAGACTATACCAATTGTGGACGGCCTTGCGATCGGCATTCGGTGACATTGCGCGATCGGACAGGCACAGAACATATTCTGAAAGCTGATGCTGGATGTCGCAATACGGTGTTCAATGGTGTTGTTCAAACAGGCGGAGAACATGCCAAACAATTAATCAATCGCGGGGTTAAGAATTTCCGCATCGAATTTGTGAATGAAACACCCCATGAATTACATCAAGTAGTGCGCTGCTATCAACAATTATTGAATGGCGATATTACGGGTGGAGATTTGTGGCGATCGCTTCAGGCTCAAAACCCAACCCAGCGACAACTTGGAGTGACGAGAGGAACAATTTCAAGCTAATTGTTTAAGCTAATTGCATTTGGACACCATAACCATTTACGAATAGTTTCCCGATCGCCTTCGCTATTTCTTTTTCAGTATTTCCGTGAATCATAGTTTCCTGTTGATGTTCTAGAAATTCGTAATAATCTGCGATTTTATCTAACCCTGAGCAGTCCAACAAATATTCTGTAGCGAGGAAGAATGTTGTACTGACTATAATGCGAAATATTGTTTGAGCAATGGGATGAAGAGTAGGAAATGTCATGATTGGGCCTCGTGGCGTTTTTAGGGAACTTACTTTTTTATAGGCCCGATCGTCCACCATTTATGCAAGTTACACTGGAACGGTAGGAGCTATTTAATCTTCTACTTCAGCACTTAAGAGCGAATTACCGAATGATCGAACTTCATTGCCACACAACCTTCTCAGATGGGACGCTTTCCCCCAAACGCTTGGTCGAATCTTCGTTAATGGCTGATGTTCAAGCCTTGGCGATTACGGATCATGACACAATGTCGGGTTGGGATGAAGCAGAACAAGCCGCAATCGAGTTTGCAAATATATACGATCGTCATCTTGAAATTGTTCCCGGACTGGAACTCAGTACTGTACATAATGATAAATCTCTTCACATACTCGGCTTCTATCCCGACAAAAATAAACTCGCGGCCCCACTTCAAGAACGTCTCGAAGGTCGAAAACGTCGGGCGCAAGCGATGGTCGATAAACTCGACGAGTTAGGGTATCCGATCGAACTCCCAGAAATGGGCGAGGGCATGGCTCCCGGTCGTCCTCATATTGCGCGGGCGCTTACGGATGCGGGCCATGTAAAAGATATGCGGGAGGCATTCGATCGGCTGTTGGGCGAAGGCAAACCCGCCTGTGTAGAATACGAGAAATTCTCCAGCATTGATGGCATTGAATTGTTATTAAATTGTGATGCTATTCCGGGGTGGGCGCATCCATTTCTGTTTCGAGGTGGTGAATTAGAAATTGTACTGCCCAAACTACTGGCTGCTGGACTCAAAGGCATTGAAGTCTATCATCCAAG
>JAYUEW010000209.1:0-17111 GCA_043739045.1 Synechococcales cyanobacterium | reverse complement strand
CTCTGTGGACTAATTGCTTATTGTCATCAGCCGAAAAAGCCAGGATTAAGGCTGGAGTGGGTTTTAGCTCCTACGGCTTAAACAGAACTGACGTTACTTACATCATCACTTTTACGATTACCTTGGTCGCCCTCAAACATAGTTTTTTACAAGTATAACTTGATACTAAAACACAATATTTATAAGTTCAGTATAGACTATAGTATTCCAAACAAAAATTGACCAACAAAAGCCGATCGCCCCAAACTAGGAACGATCGGCTTTGCAATTAAGAAATCACATTGCAATTAAGCAAATCCAGAAGCAATCACAAATACAATGACCGCACCAAATACAATCAACGCATAGAACTGCGCTCGACCATTTTCGATATACTTCAGACCTTCGCCCGTCAACAATGTTAAGAATCCCGTGAGATTCACCACACCATCCACAACTTTATAGTCCACTTCCAACACTTGACGCGCTAGACGACGAGACGGACGGACAAACACCGCATCGTAAATTTCATCGAAGTACCATTTGTTCTTCGAGAGCGCGTACAGGGTCGGGAGCCGATCGGCCCACACTGATGGATCCATTTTTTTCTGAAGATACATCAGGATTGCGATCGAAATCCCCACGAGACCAATGCCCACGGAACTCCCGCCCATGATCAAGAATTCTGGCAAATCGACCGGCTCCTGAACAAACACTTCTCCCGGCGCATGAATAAACGCTTCAAAATAATTAGCAAAGGGCGTGCCCAATAAACCAATAAACATTGAAGGGATTGCCAACACCATTAATGGCAACGTCATAGTCAATGGAGACTCGTGAGGATCACCATGATGCTCGTCATGATCATCGTGAGACAGCGTTGCCACTGCGCCCAATTCCTTGGCGTTCATAGCGCCTGGACCCGCAGCAATTCCCATCTTCCGAAGCTGTTCGCCTTCGATGATATTGAGAATCCCCGCATCCGTCGCCCGCAATTCGCCTTCAAAGGTCTGGAAGTACATGCGGAACATATAGAACGCGGTGATCCCCGCCGTTACGAAGCCAATAAACCAAAGATTTGGATTCGCTTCGTAAGCACGGTGCAAAATCTCGTCCTTCGACCAAAACCCAGCAAACGGTGGAATTCCACAAATCGCCAAGGTTCCGATCAAAAAGGTTGTTGCAGTAATCGGCATCAACTTCCGCAAGCCACCCATCAAGCGCATGTCTTGAGCGTAAGCCGGATTATGGCCCACTGCTTCTTCCATGCCGTGAATCACAGACCCAGATCCCAAGAACAACATCGCCTTGAAGAAGGCATGAGTCACTAGATGAAACAATCCCGCACTATAAGCCCCGACACCCATCGCCAGGACCATATAGCCCAACTGAGACATCGTAGAATAGGCCAAGCCTTTCTTAATATCATTCTGGGTAATAGCAGTGGTTGCGCCAATGAATGCCGTGATGGCACCCGTCCAGGCGATCGTATCCATCACCACCGGAATCTGACTAAACACTGGGAACATGCGGGCAATCAAAAACACACCCGCCGCCACCATCGTCGCCGCGTGGATCAAGGCTGAAATGGGAGTTGGCCCTTCCATAGCATCCGGTAGCCACACATGAAGCGGGAACTGAGCCGATTTCGCTACTGGGCCTAAAAACACCAAAATTGCAAATAAGGCCGCAATAGAACCACTTAGTGTTCCATTTTCAACCATGGCATGGAGCCGATCGCCCATGATGGCAAAATCAAAACTTCGCGTTGCCCAAAACAACCCCAAAATACCCAGCAATAACCCAAAGTCACCAACTCGATTAGTCACAAAGGCCTTCTGACAAGCATCTGCGGCAGCTTTGCGATCGTACCAAAAGCCAATCAGGAGGTACGAACACATCCCCACCAACTCCCAAAACACGTACACCTGCACGAGATTTGGACTGATGACAAGGCCCAACATCGAAGAGCTAAACAAACTCAGGTAGGCGTAAAACCGCACATAGCTAGGATCATGCGCCATGTAACCATCGGTGTAGATCATCACCAACAGCGCCACCGTCGTCACCACTACCAACATCATTGATGTCAGCGGATCCACTATGTAGCCCATCTGAAGTTTAAAATCTCCAGCCGAAGCCCACTCGAACATTCTTACGTAGGGAGCATGCCCCCCAAGCTGGCTGGCGAGAATCCCAAAGGACAACACCATGGCCGTGCCAATCAATGACACCAGAAAACCGGACGCAATGCCTCGTAAACGGTTCGTATCTTTATTGAAGGAAATTAATCCTAGACCCACTAGCATTGCCCCCAGCAGCGGCAACACCGGAATCATCCAGGCATATTCATATAGTGCATCCATACCGATCGCCACACAAAAACTACGAAATGGTTTCAATTCCTTATAAGCCTAGCCCAAAGCATCAAAAAGGGGACAGCTATTAACGCCACCCCCGCAAATGAATCTTAATTTGCACTGCTATCTCATGACCGACGACAACACTCTATCCAGGACATCTTTGACCTGTTCTTTACGTTTGAAGTCTTCCACACGATGAACTAGTTTTCCCTCTTGAAATAGCAGCACTGTGGGCAAGTTAGTGATGCGATAGCTACTGGCTAGATTCAGATTTTCATCGGCATTAACACCCACTAGCTTAAAATTGTCCCCAAATTCAGCGCGTGCCCGCTCCAATATAGGATCAATCATTCGGCACAATCCGCACCAAGGTGCCCAAAAATGAACTAATACGGGAGTTGATGATTGCAGAACTTCATCCTTGAATGCCTGCTCAGTGTTGATTCGTGCCATATTGTTAAGTAATTATTAATCTTATGGGATCAAGTCTAGCAGTCTAGTTTGAGCTTTACTAGTGTTCCATCCATTTGCATCTCCACTTGATGACATGGTTTGCTAAAGGAACACCTATTCAATATTTTCTCCTAAGCATGTATAATCACTATCAACTCAGACACGATCGTAAAATTTCTGGATCCACCGCTGAAGTGAGAGCTGCGATCGAGCTATTGCAACAGTTCACAGTGATTGACACGGCAATGGACACATCGACTTTATCAAGCAGCGTCAAAAAATTACCCGCTGAATTATCTCGAGAATCGGTATATGAAGCCCTGACATTGGTGCTGAATGGATCCGAATATCAATTAATTGGCATTTGCGCTGAGAATTACGCGGAAGGCGCGCTAACACTTCAACAATATTTAGTTGCATTTGGCTACGAAACAATGCCAACGTTCGCGGATCCGGGTCAGCCCATCTATATCAAGTACAACTCTAAAACAGAAACCTGTTACGCAAAACCCTACGACGGGGATCATCGTGGGGTTATTGTTTCCTGTCAGTCGTCCTATGATGACGAGGTGAATGAAACCTTTGGACACTTGCCATTAGATTTGTTTGCGCCGTAATTTACACCGCAGACTAAGTTAATACCTTCAAAAGGACTATGCTCCCAATTCCTTCGATCGAGCAGTGGCCGCTTTGACTGCCTCAATTAACGCCGATCGCAGACCACGCTCTTCTAACATGGCAACCCCTGCTATTGTCGTTCCACCGGGACTCGTAACTCGGTCTTTAAGTTCACCAGGATGGAGTTTGGACTCTTTTAGAAGTTTTGCGGTTCCCAGTACAGTATCTATTGCAAGTTGCATCGCGATCGCCCTCGACAACCCTGAAGCGACCCCGCCATCGGCCAATGCTTCCACAACCAATGCAATATATCCAGGTCCGGATCCAGACAACCCTGTTACTGCATCCATCATGGACTCGGGCACTTCGACGACTGAACCAACCGCCGACAAAACTTTTTTAGCCAAGTTAAATTGATCATCACTAACATGAGTTCCCCGTGCGATCGCGGTTACACCTGCACCCACTTGAGCCGGAGTATTGGGCATAGCGCGAATAACCGCATGACTTGGGAACGCAGATTCTAATTGGGGCAGGGAAATCCCAGCTAGTATGGAGACGATGACCGCAGATGAATTCAATGAACCCAGAATCTGCTGGGTCACTTGGGAAAAAATTTGAGGCTTAATGGCAAGCAATAAAAGCTCTGAAGCTTCGGCAGCTTCAACATTGTTGCCCGTCACTTGAACACCATAGCGATCGGCTAAAAAATTCTGTCGATCGACCACAGGATCGCTAATCAGAATTTCACCAGCATCGAAAATAGTTTCAAAAACAAGGCGAGAGAGGAGCGCTTCGCCCATCATCCCGCCACCAATCATTCCGAATTGAGTAGTCAAACTTATTTTCTTCCTGAATGTCCTAAAAGATAGCGGGCTTAAATACAAGAAATGTCTAGTAAACCTGGATTTACAACACCAATTAGACCGCTACCCCAAAATAACAATTACTGCGCCATACGCATTGGTTCAGCTGCCCAAGGTGAAGGTGTTACCGTTGGACGGGTCGCACGAATCGGTTGAACTGTTTCATTAACAGCACCTGCTTGAGTACTGACTTGAACACAACTTGGTGTGAACAAAAAGATACTTTCACCAATACGTTCTTGATGGCCATCGATCGCATAGGTGCCACCAGCCACGAAGTCAACAGCACGTTGGGCTTGATCAGGATCCATGATGGTCAAATTCAAAACAACAGACTTACGCTCGCGCAACGCTTGAATGACTTGGGGCATTTCTTCAAACGTACGAGGCTCAATTACAACCACTTCAGACAATCCATTTGACGTTCCAGGCATACCAATTACATTGCTCACAGCACTAACCGGGGAAACTTCAGCACCAACGAAGGAAGCACGATCGCGCAAATGACGACGCGATCGGCTGTCATCTTCCTGCGGGATAGGAGCAGCCTCATCACGGTACAAATCTTGATATTCTTGACCATCCATTTCGTCATACTCATATTCATAATTTACAGGCTCATTGAACCCGACGAAATCCCGAATCTTATTGAAAATACCCATGAGTCACACTCTCCATTAATAATCGGACGGATCTAAGAAACAAAATGGTAATGGAATAAATTAGAGTGTTCAGCCATTATCGAAATCTGAACAAGCTAACAACCGGACTAAATTGATGAGATGCACAATGATGACGGAAAAATAAGATAAAGATGGAATACGGAACTTTTTTAAAAGAACTTGTGTACTAAATCAAATTCTTTTTCTGAGACTAAGATTCAGCTATGTTGCAGTTCAAATAATTATCCATAAAGGTACGATTGATAGCATGCTTCAAAATACAATGATTTGCCTGCTAACAGTTAAACCTATCAAGACTAAAAATACTGCAAAATAGTGGAATAAGTCTGTAGATCTTGAAAAATGCAATAAATACATCAGATGTAGACTCAACTCTCCACCACTTTTTTGAACACAATCAGGCTCATGTATCGGTTTCACCTACTGGATCGATCGTTATGTGATTAATCCAATAGATGATATTCCATTAGAAACACATTATGAATCTTGAAACATGCGAGTCAGCGGCCGATTGATTAATGAAACTACTTAGAAAGTGTTCAGTTAGCGTTCAGTAATTGGCTTAATCGGCAATGGACATAACATGGACATAACTTAGCACAAGTGCTTGGAATGATCTACTAGGGCTAGCGTTATTTTCTATTTTTTAGCCGATCGTCGCTAGATATAGCTTCTTTGACCGAAGAGAATGGTGCCAGGGCGAATCATCGTAGCACCTGCTTGAATTGCGAGTTGATAATCGTTAGACATACCCATAGAAAGCTGGAACATTGGGAGGCTAGGGATAGACTGCTGACGGATTTCAGCGGCGAGACGGGCCGCATCAGCAAAGCAGGCTTGCAGTTCGTTCCCGCTGAGTTGGGCTGGAGGGATGAGCATTAAGCCTTGGATCTTAAGGGCACTAAGGACGGCGAGTTCAGGAAGCGATCGGAGTAAGTCTTCGGGCAACCACCCAGATTTGGTGTCGTCGGGACGAAGCTTGACTTGCAGACAGCCTTGGATGATTTTGGCTTGGTCTTGGGCAATCCGATCGATCCGTTGCGCTAGGGCTAAGCTGTCAATGGATTGGATCCAGTCAAAACATTGAACAGCTTTGAGAACTTTATTACGTTGTAAGTGCCCAATAAAATGCCAGGTTAATCCGCTGAGATCTTTTAGCGCCTCCTGTTTTTCGATGGTTTCTTGAATTCGGTTTTCCCCAAAATCCCGAAGTCCAGCGGCATAGGCCGATCGCATGGCGAGGACAGGAACCTGTTTTGTCACCGCCACGATTCGCACCGCGTCAGGAATTTGATCGCAAAAATGACGAATATGCGACACTTGCTCAAGTGTCACAGGATTTGATTCTGCCATTTAATTTTCCTCTTCTGACATTCCAAAAAATGCGAGTAACTCACGATTAACGGTTTGAGGACTTTCTTGTTGGATCCAGTGACCGCAGTTGGGTAAAAATTTAAGCTCAAACGAGGCTGACACCGCATGGCGAAGATCCTCGGCAACCCGCCGACTCAACACAGCATCCTCTTCGCCCCATAACACTAAGGTGGGAGCCGTAATCAATTGAGGTGATCCAGATGTCGTCGTAGACCAAGTATCACTAATCCAAGTTAGGGGCGAAAAAAGCTGACGATAATAATTTAGGGCGCTAGCGATCGCACCGGGCTGCCGTAAAGCGGCTTCGTAGATTGCAGAGGTTTCACGAGTAAAGACTCCTTTTCGGACAGCCAATCCTCGGAACACAGTCTGGACAAAATTCTTTAAGTTTTGTTGAATTAGCCACTCAGGCAATCCAGGAACCTGAAATGCAAAGATGTACCAGCTTCGACGCAACTGATTTAAATCTTGAATCAAGTTGGCGGCGAAACGTGAGGGATGTGGGGCGCTCAGAATCACTAATCGATTCAACATGTGAGGGAATTTTTGCGCAAATCGCCACGCGATCGCTCCACCAAAATCATGACCAACGATGTGGGCACGCTTGTAGCCGAGATTTTCAATCAAACTATTAATATCAGACGCTAACGTCGTTAGGTCGTAGCCTGTAGCAGGCTTATCGGACTGATTGTATCCGCGCAAATCGGGCACAACAACTTTAAAATTGCGTGCTAACACAGGAATTTGATAACGCCAAGAATACCAAAACTCCGGAAATCCATGGAGCAAAACTACCAGATCGCCTTCGCCTTGAGTCACGTAGTGCAAACGGATGCGATTTGCTTGGATGAAATGATGCTGTATCACGGGATCATCCGACTAGCTCAGCTTCTAAATCCATCATGGGCGATCGCTTAACAGGATGAATGGGAGTTGCTTTTTCCATCAACATGTCTTGCGCTTGGCTCGGGAATTTAGAAATGTTTTCTAGCTCCTGAAGTTGACTAATGGCTTCGGCTCCTTCGAGTTTCATGAGTTCCCGATCGTCTCGCATCTCAGTCCAAGTGATGCCGTAATCAGAGACTAAGAATCGAATCAAATGACTATCGGCTAAACTAACCATGAATGACGCGCTGTTCATTTCGCCGCCACAGGTGTAGCAAGAAGCAATGTAACCTTGATTTTCAAGGACAATGGCCAACGCTTGAAGGTTCATTACCAAATCCTTCACAAATTGACTGTGGTGTTGAGCAAGTCTTGTGAACACTATAAAATCTCCTTTCGTCTTATCACAACTCTAAAATAATTATTTAAGTTTCTTAATATACCCCAAAATTTCGACTGCGTAACTTAAGTTTCAAAAGATATTGAATTCTGATGATGTCTGCGTCACCTAACATTCATCCATGATAATTGCGTCCAGAAGATTAATGGGTATCAAGAATGACAAAGGCTATCGGTACTATCTTCACCGATGTCTCAGCTAGGGTCTCAGTCCGACAGAATCCACCAGCCAAACGCTGGACCCAGAAAGCGTACCGTTACCCAGAACGCAATCAGTATGCCAATACTAACCCAAGCCCCAGTGGTGGTGATAGAGACAAATTGATTGGCTTGCTGACGGGTGATGCTGGTCCAAGGAAGAATTTTCTCTTGAAGACGAGCCTGTTCAGCGCGTTCTGCTTTTAGGCGCTGAGGAGACTTTTTTTGATTCGGGCGATCGGAATTTGCCATCTTCAGACTCTGGGTGAGTTTATCTAGGTGAGTTCAATAGTAACGGTTTGATTGGCTTCTGGTTCCTGATGTGAGCAGGTGGCTTAGAGACCCTACCTCAATCATAGCGGGATTAAGAGGAGATGCTAACGATCGTCCCCGCTGTCATCCCAATTTTCATTCCAGCGATCGTCCAGATAATTCAATCGAGCATAGGGACTGAGTGCAGCAAGTACCTGGGTCCCATAGATCCGGTGGATAGCTCTACTATCTAAAAGCGCCACCAAACCACGAGCCGATCGGACTGGAAACACAGCCCGTTGAAGTGCCATCAGTGCGGTCGGGAGCAAATACAAGCGAAACCAATCTTGGCGCAGTTGTTTGTAATCCTTTACGCGGGCTGCCACTAGCGGATTTTCCAACGACGGCATGGGTAAGGTGGCAATTACAATACAGCGGGGCACGCCCACGATCCCAGCTTGTTGTAACTGACTCCATTCGTTCCAACCTGCAACCAAAATGCCGTTGGGTGCCTCAGGGATTCGATCGACTTGAACCCGTGATCCCCACTCAGCCGCGAGGGTTGCGCCGACTTGAGTTCGCAACGGAGTATCACCAACCAAAATAACCACTAAACCTGCTGCAATGTGCGATCGTGACAGAATTTGTCGAAGTTCGGATA
The DNA here is from genome assembly GCA_043739045.1 of Synechococcales cyanobacterium. Classification (GTDB taxonomy): domain Bacteria; phylum Cyanobacteriota; class Cyanobacteriia; order Leptolyngbyales; family Leptolyngbyaceae; genus JAAFJU01. The sequence goes on along the minus strand of JAYUEW010000209.1, from coordinate 8,380 downwards.
GGAGCGCTGGTTGAAACTGGGGCGTGTTAGGCATGGGAATGCGATCGGGCTGATAAAGCTGAACGCAGGATTCATGACGCGGGGGAGAGAATTTTATACAGGTCAAGTCGTCGAGACCGTGGGTTTGGCGATAGGTATCAGCACTGGCATCAAGATCCAAGGCGCTGCCAATTAAGACAGTCGGTTGCTGTTGCCAAATTGGTCGTAGGAGGGACGCAAGGCGAATGGGGCTGTGCTGAAGGGTGAAGGTGCCGGATTGACGATCGACTTGGGCTGACAACAATCCGGGATCATGGGTATGAGCGGGCAAGGATTCTCCATTGGACTCTCGATTAGATGCAATTTGCGATCGGGGTGTCAGATGGTTCAGCAGTTCAGCCCAAGATTTGGTTAGGGGTGAATATTGCTGAAGCTGGGATAGTATGTCGTAAATTGGGAGACGATCGTCGTCCTCTAAAACATGGCAATTATAAGGATTGGCAGGATGTTGGAAGAGACTGTGGGTGATGCGAATCCGCAGATCTCGAATTGTTTCTCGAAAGCCGGGATGGGACAACATCAACTGATCCCAGTCCTGTCCATAAATTTTTAAACTCAAGACTTCTTGCACCCAACCATCAAGATCGTCTACGCCGTCAATCAGGGTTAATATGCCTGCCGGGAAAATTTTTGGAGATTTGAACTGATGACCTCCGCTCGGTCGTAGAGCATCCTCTAGCCACAGTTGCGGCGTTACAAAGGAAAGGCCAGAGAATTCGGTGGGCGTTGAGTTGGGGGTAATAATCTGCACTGATTTCGAGACATCCAGCCACTGTTGAAGACGAGGCACCTCAACTTGCAACAACCATTGCTGCACGGATTCAGAAGCGACAACGATCGCCGGGGCATCCCATACTAATAAGGGCATTAAATAGCTCAATCGGTAGGGCGCACCGGATCCCGATTCTGTCCCCGTCTGAATTAAGGCACTTCGACCCAAACGTAAGGCCCGAGCTACTAGACGGGCCATTGTTAGATGATGAGTCCAGTGGGGATCGGTCTGTTGCCGCAGTAAGGCCCGGAGTTGTTGATGCACTTCGACTTCAATCACGATTGAATTTCACTCAAAAGATAGATAACTAGGTTATATCCCCAACTAGCGACGACGACCACTGCCAAAGCCGGACGACTTGGAACTCCGACCACTGCCAAAGCTACCGGACCGAGGTTTGGATTCGGTTCGAGATGGTGTGGTTGTCCCGTTTTTCAAATCACTTGACCCAAAACCGGATCCAGTTGAACGATCGCGCCCAGTCATGTCCTGAGGAGGTCTGGCTGAATCGCGTCCAGTCGAACCCGATCGGATTTGGCCATTGGTGCGAAATGCTGTGCGGTTCCGTTCGACGGCGGGGGGCTGCTGATAGCGTTGTTGATAGGTATTGACGGCATCGCCATAGGTTCGTCCATAGCCACCATAACCAGACATGGAACCTCCACCAGACTGGAACTGAGGTGGCACATAGTATTGGGGGCGAAAGAGCATACTGCCGATCGCCTGACCAGCCAAACCACCCGCCAAGGATCCAGCAAAGGGCGACCAAAAGTTTGATTCTTGACGGACAACGGTGGTTTCGGTCCGTCCAGTGTTGGGATTCACTCGTTCTTCAGAGACATTATGAACATATTGAAGCTTGAAGTCTTCCGTTAAATAAAGCGAAGGCTGTTGATTTTCAACTTTAAGATAAGGTTTTTTACCTTCTTTAATTTCTTCATCAGTCAGACGGGCCATTTGGAGCTTGCGCGTTTTAAAACTTGCACTAGGAGCATCCAAGAGCATCAAGGAATATTCACCGTCTGAGTCATCGAAGCTAGCCTGTTGAACTGGATACTCACCATCGGGAATTGGAGTTTGAGATGCGATCGGAGCATCAGCTTTTTTTTTGTCACCGGACCTAACCTCTGCGGGCGGATTGGTATCGGGACCGATCGCGGGTTCAGATGAAGCACAGGCCGTGAGGGCAAAGGGGAGCAATAGGAAAAGAGAACATTTGGACAACATGAAAACACCATCCATAGGAGAAATCAATAGAACACAGGGAAAGAAAGTTCTACAACGGAATAAGTTCTACAACGGAATAAGTTCGGGAAATTGCTGTATCAGGTGATCGTCCGTTAATACATAACCCATTTGATCAGGGGAAAAATTGACTTGAATCGCCCGTAACCGTCGCTGAGCCTGAATAGTACAGATTTGAGTTAATCCACGGCGCAGCGCTTCAACGTTCGACAGATCGGCTTCCAGATCGGGGGCTTCACCTTCTAGAGCTAATGTCAACATCACCACAACGTTGGGGGTCATGGGAAGGGTGAGCGATTGAGACGGATCATCCGAAGACTGATCCGTCTCACTCAGGTAGCGGCGAGTGGCATCGGTAAATAATTCATTTAAATAGTCGCTAGCTTCTTCCTCAGACCAAAAAACGTCCCCTTCGTTATGAACAGAGGACCAATTGGCTTCGCGTTGAAGCAGGCTTTCACAGATTTCAACCAAGGATTCCCCCATGATTGCCAAGTCTCCATCAGATTCGATCGCATCTTGGGCCGCCCGATTTAAAACGCCTAAGAGTGTGGTCGATTCTGCACCTATCAAGGCAATAAATAAACGGGCCACCACAATACGGTGTTTGCCAGTTAAGGAGTTAAACCGATCGGTCCAAGAACTCATGAAGATTTTGGGAAATAGCTTACTTTCAATAGTCTAAGACGGTTTTTAGGGAAAGGCCACTTCGGATTTCTGGAGGAAAACCAATAAAAAAGGAGGGACATTGCCCTCCTTTAAATCCGGAATCTAGTCCGGTGCGATTGAGTCCGCCTTAAATCGGACCTCTTAATAAATCTCTGAGTAAATCACTACAGATCATCTTCGTCTAATACGAGAGAAGATGTGTCATCAATTAACTCGTCATCATTCACAACAGGAGAGAAGCCAGACGTTAGTTCCTCGCCAACAACTGGCGCTCCAAAACTTTCAAAGCTAAAGGTTGGGCGATCCTCAAAACTGTCCAGACCGTAAGCCCGTGCCGTCCGATCGTCCACGATTTCAGACATTTCCATCAGGTCATCATCCAGCACATCGAAGGTCAAATCGACTTCCGGAGTCCCTTGATCCTCGTAAGCATTGAAGCCTGTTCCTGCTGGAATCAAGCGACCAATGATGACGTTTTCCTTGAGTCCACGGAGCCAATCAGATTTCCCTTCGATCGCAGCCTCAGTCAAGACACGCGTGGTCTCTTGGAAGGATGCAGCGGAGATGAAGCTATCGGTATTCAGAGAGGCTTTAGTGATCCCCAACAGGACGGGAGTATATCTAGCTGGAGCGCCGCCCGTGATCGACATCGCTTCGTTGACCTGCTCAATTTGATACATTTCAACAAGTTCTCCCGGAAGCATCGTCGTATCACCGCCATCATCGACCCGAACCTTAGAGGTCATTTGACGAACAACAACTTCAATGTGTTTGTCGGAAATAGTGATGCCTTGGGATTGATAAACCCCTTGAACCTCATTCACCAACAGGGACTGAACTACTTGCAAACTCGCCAAAGCCGCTTCGTAGGTTCCGAGTCGCTCAACTTTTGCCATGAACAACGTTTCAAGAAGTTCATGGGGGTTGGCTGGGCCATCGGTCAATCGATCGCCTGCTATGACCCGATCGCCGTCAATCACAATCGACTGTTGACCAGGTCCGACCGGATAGTCGGTAATCAAGCCATCATTATCAACCACTTTGATTTCGACAGATTCATCATCCCCGTACACCACTTGCGCTACGCCATCCTGACGAGCCAGAACGCCGGGTTCTTTAGGCTTACGAGCTTCAAGAAGTTCTTCAATCCGAGGCAACCCTTGGATGATGTCTCCAGTTTTCGCCCGTTCAAAAATCAGCAGTACAAGGTTGTCACCCCGCTGGACTAAATCGCCATTATCAATGTGCAACACGGCACCGGGCGACACCCGATAAGGACGAGCCGATCGCATTTTCACCTGATCCCCAGACACGGAAATAACTTGGCCAGATTCGGTAATGTCGTCATCGGCCACCACTAACTCATCCACTTCAACCTTGCGGCCTTTAGTTTCGATCGTCACAGTATCGGCTTCACGCACCACTAGAATTCGGCGAATTGCTTCTCCATCTTCTCGGATCCCCTGAACAATTCCAGTCTCCTTACAAAGTGTTTCGATGCGCGCGACAACCGAGCCAGGATCAATTTGGTCACCATCTTTGACTAAAACGCGGGTATTAGTTGGGCCTTGAGTCGTATCAGCAGCAATATCACGACGAACAACCAGCGATTCTAGAATTACCAATTGAAGGCGCATCAAATCATCGCCTAAGGCTTCATCGTCTAGAAGTTCGATGTCTGCGGCAATTTGGTTGCCCTCTTGGTCTACATCTAATACGAGTTGGGTGCGAATCAGGTCAATTCCTTCAATCGATCGGACCCGTTCGCCATCTTTGAAGGCTGTTCGTTGAATCGATCGCAAGCGAATGCCACGACCCGATCCAGGACCGGACACAGATTGCTTAGGTGCAGGTGGCTCATCAGGAACTTCAAATTCCTCAACAGGACGCAGAAGCATCGCTGGCCCTTCGGGCGTTTCCACGAATTCGGCATAGCGCAACTCGGTGGCTATTAGTCCCGGCATAATTTCTTGACCGGGGCTAACCAGAGTCGCTTCACGGGTCACTAGACCATCTAGGCTATCCACCATATGTAAGTCACCCGGTTTAACAACAATCTCTCTCAAGATGTCGTTTTTTTGGGTCACCTCAACAATTCCGCTGCTTTGACAGAAGACCTCCTTGACAACTTCAGTACCCGCTTCAACAAATTGACCATCCTCAACCATCAACAACGAAATATCTTTATTGATTTCATGAGATTCTTCCGGCACCCAAAGAATAGTCCCACCTTTGAGAATTTCGTAGCCCTGTTTTGCCTTACCACGTTTGCCAACTTCAAGACCCGAAAACTTGATGATGCCACCCGTTTTGGTTCGATACCGATCGTCAATCAACTCCGCAACAATTTGACCTGCCACGACTTGGCTTCCAGGGGCTGCCTTAAGCGAGTAGACCTGACCGTTAACTAGCTCCATCCGATATTGGTCTCCACCTTGGTGGGTCTCAATTTTGCGGACCTGCGCTTCATCTAGCAAAACTGAAGAGGTAATGATTTGAATCTCACGCCCGCCCTTACCTTCGCTACCTTCTGGAAGCCGGACAATGCCACCATTTTCAGTAGTGAGCTTCGTTTCAGCAATAATGCTGCCCACTTCTACTGCATCACCGTTTTTAACAGTCGGCTCAGCACTAGGTGGAAGGTTATAAACGTCGCCCGACAGCACCCAAATCAATCCGCCACGTTGCGCGACACGAGTGGTGTTACCTTGCCTATCTTTTTTATCTTCTGGAACCACATCGGCGAAATTAACCTCACCCGCTAAGTGAGAAGACACATCCATTGCCGCTTTTTCAGTGGTTTTGCGCGATCGGCCAGACAGCGGAACTTCTGTCAGAATTTGGCCTTTCTTAACCTTTTGACCATCCCGAACCATGACGGTCGTCCCTTGGGTGAAGGTAAAAGTTTGCTCCCCTTCTGGGCCATCGACTGTAATTTTGTTGTTGATATCCGTGGCCGATTCGACCGTGTAAACATCTTCCCCATGTCGGGTTCGGAATGTCCGGACTTTGAGCTTCTTGCCAAATTTAACGGTTCCGGCAAACGGCGCTTTGTCTTGACGAGCAACTTCACCCGTGAACACACCACCCGTATGGAAAGTGCGCATGGTGAGCTGGGTTCCCGGTTCGCCAATAGATTGGGCTGCAATGATCCCAACCGCTTCGCCGATGTCCACAAAATGACCGTGGGCCAGGCTCCAACCATAACAAAGTTGACAAACCGATCGGGTCGATTCACAGGTAAGGGGCGATCGGACTAGAACTTCAGAGACATTAGCCTGACCAATTCGTTCCGCCATTGCATCAGAAACAGCTTCATTGCGAGAAACAATCACTTCACCCGTTTCAGGATGAATAACGTCCACAGCAACGACGCGACCGAGCAGCCGATCTTTTACCGGAATCAAAACTTGGTCATCATCCATCATGGCTCGAACAGGAATGTTCCGCGTCGTGCCGCAATCGACCTCGCGAATAATCATGTCCTGCGATACATCCACAAGACGACGGGTCAGATACCCGGAATCCGCCGTCCGCAGTGCAGTATCGACCAATCCTTTACGGGCACCATAGGACGAAATGATATATTCCGTTACGGTTAGTCCTTCGCGGAAGTTTGTCTTAATGGGCAAGTCAATAATTTCCCCTTGAGGGTTCGCCATCAGACCTCGCATTCCGACAAGCTGACGCACTTGGGAGATATTCCCCCGAGCACCAGAGAAGGCCATCATGTAGACAGAGTTCAGGGGATCATTAGATCTAAAGTGCTTAACCACTTCATCCTTAAGATCTTCAGATGCTCCATTCCAAGTGTCAATGACCTTCTGAAATCGTTCCACCTCGGTAATTTCACCGCGTGTGTACTTCTCTTCTGTCACTCGAATGGTTTCTTCAGCCGCTTCTAGCAACGCTTTTTTAATCGGCGGAATTTGAAGGTCATCTACCGAAATTGATACACCCGCTTTAGTTGCGTACTTGAAGCCCATCTCCTTGACAGCATCGGCCATTTGAGCTGTTCGAGCTGTTCCATAGGTTCGGAATGACCAAGCAACTAGGTTCTGAAGCTGCTTTTTGTTGATGACTTTGTTACGAAAAATTTGCTTAGGCTGCTGCTCTGCCATGGGTGCCCCACCGGAATATTGGATGTTCATTTCTTATGATTCAAAGGGCTAAGCAGCAGATGCTACTTGCCCCATCAAGGATTAGTAATCTGTCAGGACATCAATAACCGTTTTGTTGTAGATAATTCGGCCCGGTGTCGTTTTGACGTATTGCGAAATTAACACGCCATCCCGATCGTGGCGAGTTCGACGATAGTCATATAAACGCGTCACAACCCCCTCGTCTGTTGTCTGTTCTTCTTGGAGTTCGTCAGGGAAGTCAGATTCGACATCACCATCAAATCGAACCCACACATAAGCATGGATTTCGACCAGCTTCTGCTCATAGGCCATGATGGCATCGTCTAGATCGGCGAAGTAACGACCCGCCCCGATCGTAGCCTTAGGATTTTCTGCGGTGAGATAGTAGCATCCAAGAACCATATCCTGGGATGGGGTAATAATCGGCCCGCCTGTTGCAGGGGACAGAATATTGTTAGAAGCCAACATCAAAAGACGAGCTTCAGCTTGAGCTTCAATAGAAAGCGGGACATGCACCGCCATTTGGTCTCCGTCAAAATCCGCGTTAAACGCTGGACATACGAGAGGATGAAGCTGAATAGCCCGACCATCTACTAAAATCGGCTCAAACGCTTGAATTCCCAAACGGTGAAGGGTCGGCGCTCGGTTCAGCATTACCGGATGTCCTTCGATCACCTCATCCAAAACATCCCAGATTTGCGGATCATTACGCTGAATCAGCTTTTTCGCCGCTTTAATGTTATTCACCAAGCCTTGACGGATCAAGCGATGAATCACAAAGGGTTGGAAGAGTTCGATCGCCATTTCTTTCGGCAAACCGCACTGATGAATCTTCAGGTTAGGACCAACAACGATGACACTCCGTCCAGAATAGTCAACCCGCTTACCCAGGAGGTTTTGACGGAAACGTCCTTGTTTCCCTTCGATAATGTCAGACAAGGATTTGAGCGGACGATTGTTCGCACCCACAACCGTTCGACCTCGGCGACCATTATCGATCAAAGCATCGACGGCTTCCTGAAGCATCCGTTTTTCGTTACGGACGATGATTTCAGGAGCGAGAATTTCTTGGAGACGGGCGAGACGATTGTTTCGATTAATGACTCGACGATATAAGTCGTTCAAGTCAGAAGTCGCAAAACGACCACCATCCAACTGAACCATCGGACGTAAATCCGGTGGAATCACAGGAATAAGGTCGAGAATCATCCAACTTGGCTTAGATCCTGTTGCAATGAAATTATCGATCACTCGCAAACGTTTGATGTATTTGGCGCGTTTTTGGCCCTTGGAGACTGCGATCTCTTCTCGGAGCCGCTCAGCTTCTTCATCAAGAGGAATATCAGACAAGAGTTGCTGAAGTGCTTCAGCTCCGATGCCAACTTCAACGCCCTCAATTTTGGAATCTTCGCTGTATAGCTCGTCCTCCACTTCAATCCACTGATCTTCGGTCAGCAACTGCTTGTAGGTCAGATTTTCCGAGTTCCCCGCATTCAACACCACGTAGGCATTG
>JAYUEW010000208.1:0-5086 GCA_043739045.1 Synechococcales cyanobacterium | reverse complement strand
CCAAAAATGACTCCAGCTAAACAGGCCAAAAAACCAGACATCAACATCAACTTCCAACCCAACCATGCCCCAATCATCGCAAACAGTTTCGCATCGCCGCCGCCCATCGCATTCGGTCCAAAACATAAACGACCGATCCACGTCACAACATCCAATAACCAAAGCCCCAACACCGCCGAAAACACGGCCCACAAGAAACCCCAAACACTAGACAGTCCTGAACCATTGCCCGTCGCGATCGCTGTTTGGAACGCTAAACCAATCAATAATCCAGATTTCATTAAGCGATTTGATAACGTTAGAGTATCCAGATCAATTAATGCTAATGCCAACAAAAAACTAATGAAAACCCAATAGCCGATCGTCTGTAACGAAAAGCCAAAAAACAAAAATGTCGCCAAAAACAACACCATTACCACCGTCTCAACGATCGGATAGCGCGGTGAAATTGAGACACCACAGTGGGCGCACTTTCCTTTCAACATTAACCAGCCAAAAATCGGAACGTTTTCCCGTTTACGAAGCGGCGTTAAGCAATGCGGACAGCGTGAGGGCGGATGGCTTAAGGAAATTCCGGCGGGTAGTCGATAAACCACCACATTCAAAAAACTACCAATAGACGCTCCCAAAATTGCAACGAGTAAAATCGCCGAACCGTCAAATAAAACGTCCATCACCACTACTCACCCTAAATTACCGCGCACCAATATTACCGCGCATCAATTGAACTAAATGGAATAAAGCATTCTTTCGGTAACAATGCTGGTTTCTGTTTGAAAATCAGTTTTCCGCGATAGCTGGTACGATCGATCGCAACGCCCAATGGTAATTCAGTTACCTCAGGATGAACAGTATAGTAGGTTTCATAAATCTCCCGAGCCGCTTGGATGATAGACGGATCTTGCTCTGGAGGAATTGCCGCATAGCTCATACTTATTCCTCTATTGTTCAGTTCACTATCACTGGTTGAACCATAATTATCTCTGGGCAGATTCGCATTAAAAAACGCCCCGAAACCATTCCCACCCCACCGCGATCGTTCTTCTAGCTGGATCGATTCCGTCACCCTCATCCCCCTCACACTAGTCTGTAAATTTCAATTGATCAGTCTTGAACTCATACACCATACGGTCTACATATTCAGACCATCTAGGCACTTGAATCGGATTTTACTTCAGAAATCTAAAAGTGACCGAAAATAAAAAACACGACTGACCCCAACCTGCTAGATGCCAGCGAAATGTAACCCCAATCGCATAATTGATGGCCAACAGCAGGTCTGATGAAATTGTGCTAGCATTAGACATAATTCATTATAATTCACCACCCATCCATTCAATGAGTAAGGTTCTGGTCCTCAACGCCTCCTACGAACCGCTGAATCTCACAAGTTGGCGGAGAGCAGTTGTTTTATTGATTAAAGGCAAAGCCGAGCAGCTTGAAGAGGCGGGACGTATTATCTATGCGGATTTCCCCATGCCCTCCGTCATTAGATTGCGCCAGTATGTTCGTATTCCCTACAATGACGTGCCGTTAACCCGCAAAAATCTGCTTTATCGCGATGACTGTAGCTGTCAATATTGTGGTGTAACAGGAAGCCTGATGACATTGGATCACGTCATTCCTCGATCGCGGGGTGGAAAAGATACCTGGGATAATGTTGTCATTGCTTGCAGTCGATGCAATACGAAAAAGGGAAATCGTACGCCCAAGGAAGCGGGAATGCCCTTATCAAGGCAGCCCCATCAACCCCATAGCAGTCTGTTTTACGAAGTCTCGCGTCACATTAAGGCCGGGTCACATCAAGAATGGCGAAAGTATGTAATTGGTGCGTGATCAGTTGTGTGTGACTGATTTTAAATTGATTGAATTTAGATTTACGTCAGAATGTAGTATCTAATGCAGCTTAATGCGAGATAATAACATGCGGCTTTACGAGATTTAGGCTCCACTTCATGACGATCGCATCCCACTCCGAAGAAAAATCAAGCGACTGGCGATTATTTCTAAAACTCGTCCCTTACGCCCGCCGAAATGCTCGCATCATCATTGTGGCGATCTGTTTATTAATTCCAGCAGCGTTAGCGCGGGCAGTGCAGCCAATTATTGTGGGCCAAGTGGTTTCATTGCTGCGCCAAGAAGATTCTCGATGGTCGTTTTTAAAAAATATTCCGATTAGTGACGGACTCAATATCATTGCATTGTTGCTGTTGGCGACCATGGTGGCCCGCGTTATTTGTGATTCGACGCAGGGATTTCTGGTCCAACGATCGGGGCAACGAATTACTGCCGATATTCGTAGCGATCTATTTACCCATGTAACTTCGTTAGCGGTTCGTTTTTTCGATCGGACTCCCGTCGGCAAATTAATTACTCGGTTGACTAGCGATGTGGATGCCCTAGGAGAAGTGTTTTCAACGGGCGCGATCGGAATTATTGGCGATTTGGTGTTGATGTTGGCGATTACGGTGTTGATGTTTATGAAACAGTGGCAGTTGGCATTGTTATTAGTATTGATGTTGGTGCCGACAGCGCTGCTTGTGGTGTATTGGCAAAAGCAATATCGCAAAGCAAACTATGATTCCCGCGAAGAGCTTTCCAGTCTTAACTCAATGTTGCAAGAAAACATTTTGGGCGTTGGTGTGGTGCAATTGTTTCGCCGCGAACGCCTGAATAGTGAGATGTTTTTTAATACTAATCGCAAATACATTAAAGAAGTTGATGCCACAATTTTTTATGATTCGGCGGTATCTGCAACTTTAGAGTGGGTGTCGTTAGTGGCTATTGCCGGGGTATTAAGCATCGGCGGTGGTTTTGTAATGGGCAAGACCTTGGATTTTGGTACATTGTCTGCCTTCATTTTGTTTGCTCAGACGTTGTTTGATCCATTGCGACAGTTTGCCGAAAAGTTTACGGCAATTCAGGCTGGTTTTACGGCGATCGAACGGATTAGTGATGTGATGGATGAGCCAATAGAAATCCGCGATCGGCTCACGACTCAATCTCTTACGGATTTTGATAGTAAAAATGTGGGTGAAATTCGCTTTGAGCATGTGACCTTTGGCTACAAGCCCGGTGAATATGTGATTCATGATTTGGACTTCACAATCCGATCGGGTGAGAAAGTTGCGCTGGTTGGTCCCACGGGTGCGGGGAAGAGTTCAATAATTCGGTTACTGAGTCGGCTTTATGATCCACAGGAAGGCCGAATTCTGTTAGATGGCATTGATATTCGGGATTTGCCTCAAGCGGAGTTACGTAAACGGATTGGGATTATTTTACAGGATGGTTTTATTTTTGCAGGTGATGTGAAGGGCAATATCACTTTGGGTGAAACCTATCCCCTAGAAGAGATTCAGGCAGCGGCAGAAAAGACTAATGTGTCAAAACTTATTCAGCAATTGCCCCACGGTTACAATACACAGCTCCGAGAGCGTGGCACTAATCTTTCCGGTGGTCAAAAGCAGCTCATTGCCTTTGCCCGCGCTGCCATCCGTGACCCGAAAATTCTAGTTCTTGATGAGGCGACATCGAGTTTGGATGTGGGGACAGAAGCCCAGATTCAAGAGGCGTTAGAACATATGTTAGAAGATCGCACCGCTATTATTATTGCCCACCGTTTGAGTACAATTCGCAATGTCGATCGTATTCTTGTGTTGAAACGTGGTGAACTGGTCGAGTCCGGTAGTCATGATCAATTGCTCGCCCAAGATGGATTGTATGCAGGATTGTATAAATTACAAATGTTGGGGCAATAATTGATTTCACCCTGAATCAACGATCGCAATCCGATCGTTGATTGAATAGGATCTGAATAGATGGGTAATTTACCGATCGCTTAACTCATCTCTAACATCCGTTGCATGGGTCGTAATGCGGCTAATCGTGTTGCTTCATCCATAGTGATTTCAGGCGTTTTGTTGAGCATTGCTAGATATAGTTTTTCTAAGGTATTGAGCCGCATATAAGGGCATTCATTACAGGCACAATTTGCTATGGGTGGGGCTGGAATAAACTGTTTATTGGGTGATTTTTTTTGCATTTGGTGAATTATTCCAGATTCGGTCAATACAATGAATTGATTGCGATCGCTCTTCTGTGAATAATTCAATAATCCTGTGGTGGATGCAATGTAGTTTGCATATTTTAAAAGTGGTGGTTCGCATTCAGGATGAGCAATCACCTCAGCGTTGGGATACTGAATCATCAAATCCACTAGCTTCTTTTCTGAAAACGTTTCGTGAACAATACAGCTTCCCTGCCAAAGCACCATCTCACGCCCCGTTTGCTCCATTACATAACGACCAAGATTCCGATCGGGTGCGAAAATAATCGGCTGATCTGCGGGCAGTTGCTGGACGATCTTCACCGCATTAGAACTCGTACAAATAATATCACTCATGGCCTTGATGTCTGCCGTGCAATTAATGTAGGAAATTACCAAATGATCAGGATGCTGACGCTTGAAATCAGCGAACTTATCAGGAGGACAACTATCGGCTAGGGAGCATCCGGCATCAAGATCGGGTAGCAGAACCAGCTTGGTCGGGTTAAGAATCTTCGCCGTTTCCGCCATGAAGTGAACGCCCGCAAAGACGATTACATCAGCATCCGTCTGAGCCGCTTTCTGAGCTAGTCCCAGGGAATCACCCAGATAATCTGCGATGTCTTGAATGTCTGCGTCTTGATAATAATGGGCCAAAATGACGGCATTCATCTCTTTTTTCAGGGCTTCGATCGCCCCAAACAAGTCTTTCGGCAGGACATTATTAGGCGCAATTTGAGCAACAGATGCGGTGGTGAACATGGTGAAATTTAAAATTTTAGAGGTGGGTACTTTTAGTATAAATTACCAAAACTAAAAGTCAATCTTTTATTAAAAATTGCTAAAAGTTTGGTTATTAAGGTCGCCGTCAAGATGGTCATTGGAAAACTTGTAAACCGTAGCCCCATGCTCTGCCGTCATCCCTTAAAATAAAGAAGTCCCGATTTCCCTGCATGAACCTTTGATCCAGCAAGAGACGCTAAATTTATTGGAATGGTCACGGCTTTGTCAACACTTAGCGACCTTTGCCGCCACAAAATT
>JAYUEW010000207.1:0-17386 GCA_043739045.1 Synechococcales cyanobacterium | reverse complement strand
CATGTTGTTATCGACTGACTTGTTGGCCTTTTATCGAAATTTAGCAACCCGTGATTTTGTAGTATCTGATCTAGAAACCACTGGATTCAAGCCACCGATCGCCCGTGTTACTGAAATTTCTGTCCTCCATGCCAATCTCAAAGATGGCATCCAAGGGCAATACACTACATTAATTAATAGCCAATCTGAGGTGCCTTACCATATCACCCGCGTCACGGGGATCACTCAAGATATGGTAGATGATGCACCCGATGCAAAATATGTTTGGCCAGATTATCACGAGCACCTAAAATCAGGGGTTTTGGTTTGTCACAATTTGGATTTTGACTATCCATTTATGCGATCGGAACTCAAAACCCACGGCATTGAATTTGAAAAAGCAAAAAACGATCGGCTCTGTACTGTCATTTTTTCGCGATTAATGTTGCCGGATTTGCCCTCTCGCAGTTTGCCAAATTTAGTTCAACATTTCGGTTTTGATGTAGGACCGTCTCACCGAGCTGAATCAGATACTTTAGCCTGCTGGTTATTACTAGAGCGATTGCTTCGTGAAATGCTAGAGACTGCGGATGATGTATTACTAAAACGCTTCACTCAACAATGGCTCCCCGATCGTGAGGCAGCCCTTATCCTCAATTGTCAAACGTACAAAGCGATCGCAATCCTTGACGATGCAGGCATCCGATCGCGAACCTCTCGCCGAAATTCAACGATCATGTATCAACGGGGTGATGTCGAACGGGTTGCCCTAGAGCGATCGGGTTCACAACTGCGTCTAGATTGGGCCTAGATTGGGCCTAGATTTAGCCCAGATTTAGCCCCGTCTATAATTGAACGCAATTAGGAGATTGGTGTCGTATCTGGTATTGACGAAGAGTGCTCATACCGAGGAATGCCAGATCTTTCTCAGGACACAATTGTGATGTCAGATGGGGCAAATATTGTCTAATCAGGTTGCTGATAAAGACTGTATCGCCACCTGTAACGTAGATTGGGCTATTCGGAAAGCGTATCAGCCAATCTTGAATAAAACTATTCACACTTGAGGCAATGCTATACAATACGCCACTTGAAATCGAATCTGTTGTGTTCAGTGCCCATCGAGTCGGGAGCTGAATGTTTTCCAGAGTCAGCGTCGGAAGAGCAGCGGTCGATTGTCCAAGCGACTGAAGTTGGAGCCGCAAACCGGGCAGAATTGCACCTCCCACTAAGCAACCTTCGGCATCTGCACCCGTCAAAGTCATGGCGGTTCCACAATCAATTACTAAGGCTGCTCCGCGTGCTAACTGAACTGCCCCCCAAGCCGCGATCGCTCGATCTCCACCCAACGTCGAATAGGCATCACCCAGTGGAATGTCGCTCAAGGTCAGCAAGTTCGATCGTAAATATTGCTGCCAAAACTGTGTCTGATGGGGAACCACTGAAATTATCCAGAGATCTGGCATACTTTCCCACTGCGGCAACACAACAGTCGAATCAATGAGTCGGCAACGGTGAAAATTAAACTGATTAATAATCAAATGCTGAATTCTAAATGTATCCAAATGAGCCGTATCCCAACTCGCCTGCAATATATCTCCAGAAAACCAAGCCCAATGCAATCTTGAGTTACCAATAGACAACCCTAGCCAATCATCAGACTTGGCGGAACTATCGCTTAATCCAAACTTTCGGAATGTTTTGTGCGACGTTTTGTGCGATCGACTTGGCGGAATCGGGTAATTAATTTCTGCAGAATGAATGCGCATAGATCTTGGGGGATGCAATGACTAATTAGTCGCAATATAACTCTATTTAACCGCAATAATTTTTTGTTGGCTGGTCAGTATTTTAATCTAAGTGAACACAGAAAATAGCTAGCCCGTACATACACGAAACATCAAAGTGATTACAAAAGAAAATACAGTATAAATCCGTTAAATTACTGAGATGCTTGATGCGCTCAAGCCTAAACGCCATATTTCTATTCTGAGGAGGTAGGCCAGTCAGAGCTTAGTAAGTGTTGAGTGAGTATTCAGCAGATGCTCAGCGATTGAGAGGTTTAGGATTCCGTACAGAAGTTTTTGGTTGCATTCGAGTAGATTAAATTTTTGGCTGTACTTTTTTAATGGCGCGGTCCCGTTCTTGTTTAGCGGTTTTGTTCAGCCCCACTTGCTCTAAGAGATTGATTAATTCAGTTTGAATTACAATGTCCTCAGGATTGTTCAATTTTTCAGTCGCCAAGGTGTCGAGCGCCTCGTACCAAAGAGAACTATTGGCGTAGCTTTGAGCACGATCGTTAACGGTTTTGCTGGCTTTTAGTAAATCTTGTAACGTCGGAGGCTCTTCGATTCGGGTGAGGCTTGCATAGGTGATTCCAGCTATTTTGTAGGATTCTGCAGGATTACAAATGATGCTGGCAGACCAATTGTAATTTTCCCCAGTAATTAATTCTGGAGCATTCTTTGGATAGGAAATGGCTTGAAATCCGGGGGTTTTCGGTTGGATAGTTTGCTTCCAGACCACTCCTAATTTTCCGACTTGACGCAGACGGATTTCGAGAGTTTTATTTCCGGTGAAATAGGCGTACAGCGTAGGGCGAGCTAAGCTAGTTTGACCGATATGATTGGCTGGAGAAAGGGTAGCGAGAAAGAGCGATTTTTGTGACCCTGGACAGCTTGTATCTCCAATACTTCTCGTTCCTGAGCTTTCTGTCCGACCGGGAGAGACACGTCCTGGGGGCTGATATTTAATCGTGTTTTTAGCAAATGCGGATTGATTCGGGCTGGTGGCAATGAAGGTCTGAAGGCTTACAAGCGCCAGAATGCTGGTGAGTAATGTCGTGAATTTTGATGGCATATTATTTAACTCCTGAGTGCGCGTTTTTCATATCTTCTAGTTGATAGAAGCAGATTCCGCATCTTGTATGTTTCTAAATGATTTCCTGTCTTAAATCCCTGTCTTAAATCAGTGATAAGAGCTGGATTTACTTGTGATCTCGTCCGTTCTCTGCCCAAAGTTCATAACCTCCTGTGACGTTAAACGCAGTGAATTGGTTCCCAGTTTTGTTAATCAGTTGTTGTCAGCAATTCCAAATTCGGAATCGGCTCCCGGCTCTGAAATTTTTGAATTTCTGCCACATCGTTCTGTCACATATCTGCCACATAGTGGTGATGTCGTTTGTTGCGGATGCGATCGTCCCGCCCGTGACATCCCGCCCGTGACAGATACCCCGGTGATCAACCCAGAAAATCTGAAGTACTGGCCAAGGCACCCACCATTCAATGTAAGGATTTATTCAATGTGTGAATGGGCCTAGCTTTAAGGGAATATATTAAACTCTATCGGAAATTGAGATGGTAATATTAATCATCAAGCCGTAAAGTGTGCTGTGGGCTGCATAATTTCCGGCTGATCCATCGCCAGAAACGCACTGCTACACTCAAGAAGGCTGCCTAATTAAGGCAAGAGAAGGTGAAAGAGGGAAAAGGGAAGAATCGTGCGAGGAAAAGTAATTTCTTTTACGTGTTCTTATTTTGTACTATTTCCGATAAAGTCTACTATTCACTTCAGTCAAAATATTAGGGGTCCTAACAACTCTTGGAAATCGATTGAGAATTTGGATTAGTAATTCATAATCTTCTCGTACAAACTGCTGCGTTCGCTTAAAACGTGCAATTCAACCGGGATTAGTCAGTCCTACAAAAAACAGAAGAAGAATATTGGTATCAACTAAAATGCCTTTCTGCGAACATTTAGACAGCAAGACCTGAATACTTTCCATTCGTAGTCACTAAATCGATCGGATTTTCATAGACTGAACTGCACCTGTTTGAGCATCCACATTAAAGATTTTATATTCTCGTTTGGATGACTTCTGGCCAGAAATTCCAGATGTCATCATCAGACTTTCAATCCCCGATGGTGTATAGGGCACATCATAGCCAAGAGTTACAACCCAGAGTTGCTGATTTTCCGATAACTCAAGCTCTTCAAGTCTAAGATTATTAATTTTTTCACCCATCAGGTCTTTAATATGATTCAAATAATCAGCAGCTGACTTGACCGCATCTCTTGCATCGATCGTTTCCATAGCTGCTACCTCTATAAAAAAGACATCATCTACCCGACAATCCCAAATGAACGAGTAGCATGAGGCTTGAGTTGTCACTAGCCCGCATCCGTAAAAGTACGGTTAGGTTTCAATTGTGCAACGATCGTTTTTTCTTTGGCATGAACTTATTTAGGTATTGCGTTAGGTATTGCGCTCTCACTCTTAGCCGAATGGTGAGCCGATGGTTCTTAATCTTAGAAAATGCAGATCAACTGCTATGGTTAGTACTAATATACTCACTGCTGTATTATGATGACAGTACCGATCGTTCCCGGCACTGTGATTCAAGATCGCTACTATGTATTTTTTTACCTTGAGGTCTAGCTGGGCAGACTTGTTCACCGCCGTGCAATGTTGCGAATAGGAATAACTCTGGCATTGGCTAAACTTACATACTTCAAACGTTGGACATAAGTTTGTTCTAATGCCAAAGCATACAACCCCACGCTTCTCGTACTTCAAAAAATAAGCATAAGGACATTATTGATATGAATTCAGCTTTGTCACAAAAATTGGATACACCATAGCCGCAACTTATCAGGTGTTAAGGACAGTATTGAAAGATTGAACAATTACCGATCGAAACTAAGCCAAACATAGATACTTTCTATGCAAACTATTTTAAACTAATCGAATATCAAACTAAACCAAAAGCCGATCGGATTCTTCACGGATCGTGGTAGAAACCCATCAAGAAAACCAACCTCAAATCCAAAATCTTCAATTCACCATTCTCAATTCAGACTTTTTAAGAGGCCGCATCAGCCGGACGACGAAAAATCGAATCTAAATAAATACGTGCTGTCTGACGATCGTTGCCTTGTTCAGGGCTTCGGTTCTGGAGCAAAAATAAGGAAATCGCTGCCGAAAAAACACGATCTTGGTCCCAATCAGGACGGCCTTCTAAAAAGCCAACCAACGAGCCATGTAAGGTCTCGGGAAGTTCAACAAGCAAGCTGATGGGAGTAGAGTTCATGTGTTCTATACCTATATAGATTGGGAATAGATTGGGACAGAAAACAGCAAATCCATATTCGTATAAATCACCTGTATGTCTTGTAATATCAGGGATGCAGACGTTTTCTAGAAGCGCTCGTTTCAAAGTCGTTTTATTTTGCTCGATCATCCCAATAAGGTCAACCTTGACGACGGTGAATTTATGATTTTTACGATCGCTCAACCGACGAGAGAATGCGGGTTTCAAGCTTTTTTTTCGGCTCGTTGGTTGTCAGCTCTGTGGAATTGAGACGGGGGAACGAACGATCGATTCTTTTCCACAAAAAACCGTCCTCGTCAGACAATTCGCCTAAGCCTTGGGGGAAAATCTGGATTCTCTGGGGAAAACCCTATCTAAAGCTGTGGACAATTTAAAAATAGGCTGTGGAATATCTGGGGGATAAAAAACAAGAACGATTTCTTCAGAAATACTCATTTTTTGTTAGGAAATCAGATTTTTTGGGGGGTTAGGCGATCAGTCACATGAAGAAACGTAAAAATCAGCCCAGAATATGAGGGAAAATTGTCGGGTTACGATATTTGTTAGGAAAAAGGAAGCTTGTACCGCTAAATTTAAGGAATTAGTTTCTTAGGATGTAAGGGAGATCAACCTTGGACGACAACTACTCTGCCTATCTTCGTCGCATTATGCGATCGACTCTACCGGATACCTACGAATCTCAAGTCCGCAACGTTCAATCATCAGGGAAGTTTGAGCAGACCCCTTCTGGGACGTGGATGCCTAAAGCATTTCCGGGCTACACGATCGTGACACCACCGGGGCGCGAAGACCCCGCCAATGGACCGTTGTATGAGCGCTTAGCGTCTTTTCAGCAGCAATTGTTGGGGGCGTTGGGGGCGCAAATTTTTATTCCGGTGCCGCCGTCTAGCTTCCACTTAACGGTCGCCGATTTGATTTGGAGCGATGGCTTCGACGATGCGCTCAAAGCAGATCCTGATTTCGAGCAGAAGCTTTGTCTATCCGTGAAAGAGAGCTTCGATCAAAGCAGTGATCTAAGCACTAACCAGCCGATTTCCTTTCAGGTCGTTGGGTTGATGGTCATGACGCGCTCATTAACCTTAGCCTTGGCTGCGACGGATGAAATGGGCTACAACCAAATTATCGAACTGCGCCGATCGATTTATCAAAGCCCTCGCCTGATGTCTATTGGCATCGATCAGCAGTACCACTTCACGCCCCACATTACCTTGGGTTATTTTGGGGATCTAAGCACAGTCGATCGATCTGCCTTAGCAATTCAGATGGACGAACTCAATCAGCCTTGGATAGGTTCTGAGGATACCTTCTCGCTGAAGACCGCTCAACTGCGGCAATTCCCGGATATGTCCTCCTATGAACGATCGGACGATTGGGCGAGCTTTACCTTTTAATTAGTTTTGCTATTTTAAAATAGAGCGTTAAAACTCCACAAAAAAAGCGTGACTCCTAAGAATCACGCTTTTTTAGATTGCTAAACAGGATATTAGTCTTCTTCAGAGCGATCGACTTGGACTAAATGAATGTGTTTGTACCCTAGTTTAATCACAAACTGATCACCGGGTTTGAGTCCCATAGCAGAGGTGTAGGCCGCCCCAATAACAATTTGACCGTTTTTATGAACGCTGACCCGGAACGTTCGTTCACGTCCTCGTCCATCTTTGGTGTCTTCTGGATCAAGTCCCAATCCTTTAGCAACTAGAAGTGCATCATAAAAATCGGTTACGGTGATGCGAGTTTGATTTTTCTTGCTAACGGTATAATATCCGCATTGTTTCGCCTGTTCACGACGGGCGAGATGGGAAAGTTCCTTAACTTTATTAAGGAGAGCTTTCCCGATTAAGGGCGATGTTGCTGCTTCAGCCATTCTTCAAACAGTTTCCTTACAAAATTTCAGTTTATTCAGTCAATTCATGCCCATTCAATATATCGCCAATGGATCCGATTTTTACAATTCTTCAACTATTTTTATGGGTGATGAATGGCGAATCTAGGGGATCTATAATGTTATTGATGGGAATCCAGTAGGTTTAGCGAATCGGACTCAAGGTATCCTAAATAAATTAAATCAATCTTTGATCATTATGCAAGTCCAGTTTCAAATTCTCCGTCAACATCCCGGCGAATCTCCTCGCATTCAGAACTATGTGGTGGAAACGGAGCCAGGGAATTCGATTTTGGATTGTTTGAACCAGATTAAATGGAGTCAAGACGGATCATTGACCTATCGTCGAAATTGCCGAAATATGATTTGTGGCAGTTGTGCGATGCGGATTAATGGCCGATCGACGCTGGCTTGTAAAGAAAATATTGGTCAAGAAATTGCACGGTTTTATCCAGATTTGAAGCCGGGGGAGTTGCCAACAATGACGATCGCACCTCTGAATAATCTGCCTGTTTTAAAAGATTTGGTGGTGGATATGAAGCCGTTTTGGGGGAAGCTGGATGCGGTGCAGCCTTACATTAGCAGTGCAGCGCGTCAGGTACCGGAGCGAGAATTTTTGCAAACTCCAGAGGAACGATCGCGCTTGAATCAGGTGGGCAATTGCATTATGTGTGGTGCCTGTTATTCCGAGTGCAATGCGGCGGCGGTGAATCCTGATTTTGTTGGGCCTCATGCGTTGGCGAAGGCGTATCGAATGGTGGCGGATAATCGGGATGGGGAGACAGAATCTCGATTGGAAACGTATAACGAGGGTACGGATGGGGTTTGGGGCTGTACACGCTGTGGTCAATGTGATTCTGTTTGTCCGACGGAGGTGTTTCCTTTGGATCAGATTAGTAAGGTGAAGGGGGAGATTTTGGCGCGGGTTGATGATCAAAAAAGTCGGGCTGTGCGACATCGTAAGCAACTGATTGAGTTGGTGAAGGAGGGCGGCTGGATTGATGAGCGGAAGTTTGGGGTCAATGTGGTGGGCAATAAGGGTCGGGATTTGGCGGGGATGGCGAGTTTGGCTCCTTTGGGGTGGAGAATGTTGACAAAAGGTAAGTTTCCCATGGGGTTTGAGGCGAGTGAGGGGGTAAGTGAGGTGCGATCGTTGATTGAGGCGGTCCAAGGTTCGCAAAAGTGACGGCCGAAGTGCGTGAAGTGATCGGTTTTAAGAGATGATCAAATAGACTTTTATTGGGAGAGTTGTAATGGCTGATAAATCAAAGAACGAGTCTAAAAAAGCAGAGTCTAAAAAAGATACGATCGCAGACCCCGACGCACCGGGCTTTGGTTGGTCTCGCTACGCTGAACAAATTAACGGTCGATTTGCGATGATTGGATTCGTGGCGTTGCTGGCCTTAGAAGTATTGACGCAAGAGGATTTCTTTAGTTGGTTGGGGTTGCGGTAAATATGACGGCCCTTTGGTTCTGGCGATCGCGTCCTCTGAATCAGCAAACGGGTTCGGAGATTTTTAGTAAGCTATTTGCATCGGAGTCTATTGCAACTTTGCTAGAAAGCCCGTTTCCTCCGTCGCCAGATTATCCGTATTTGGGACGATTTTCCATTTGTGCAGGTGGGCCGCGTCGGTTGGGTGATGGGTCTTTGGCCATGTGGACTCCGGAATCTGGGGAGGTGTTGTCATTTTTACGATCGCTCATAGTGTCCAGTTCGTCTAACTTGTCAAATGCGCCTAAGGATTTGCCCTTTGTGGGCGGTTGGCTGGGATGGTTGGGCTATGATTTAGCTTGGGAAATTGAATCTTTGCCAATTCAAAACAACGATGAATTGCCGTTTCCAGTCGCATTTTGGTATGAGCCGTCTTCGTTTGCGGTCTTAGATCACGAAGCTCAGGTGCTTTGGTTGGCCGTGAGTGACGAATTGGATTTGCCCGATTTACTCGATCGATTGACCCAAAATCAAACCAATCAGCCAGCCGATATTGAACCGGTCGGCAGTTCTCTAGATAGTAATGCTGTGCGGTTTTTAACTGAACAATCAGAATATGAGGCGGCGATCGCAACTGCCAAAGAATATATTCGATGCGGTGATATTTTTCAAACCAATATTTCATTGCGATTTGCAACCGAAACAAGCCGATCGAGTTGGGCTATTTACCAGGCATTACAGCGCATTAATCCATCACCGTTTGCGAGTTATTGGCGATCGCCTTTTGGGGATGTAGTGAGTTGTTCACCGGAACGATTGGTGTCATTGGATGGCGATCGAATTGCCCAAACGAGACCCATTGCCGGAACCCGTCCGCGTGGTCAAACCATTGAAGAAGATTTAAGCTTAGCAATAGACTTGCGATCGAATGAGAAGGAATGCGCTGAACATATTATGTTGGTGGATTTGGAGCGTAATGATTTAGGTCGAGTGTGTGAATATGGATCTGTGATTGTTGATGAATTGCTAACGATCGAACGCTATAGCCATGTGATGCATTTGGTGAGTAATGTTCGAGGGAAACTCCGATCGCAATTCGATGCCATTGATTTAATTCGGGCCACTTTTCCCGGTGGAACAATCACGGGATGTCCAAAGGTCCGTTGTATGGAAATCATTGAAGAATTAGAACCTGTGCGACGCAGTTTGTTTTATGGCTCTTGTGGTTATTTAGACTTACGCGGGCAATTAGATTTAAACATTCTAATTCGCACCTTATTATATGTTCCTAATCAGTCCGGTTCAGCCCAGGTTTGGGGACAAGTTGGAGCAGGGATTGTGGCCGATAGTGTGCCGAGTCGAGAATGGTATGAGTCATTGCAGAAAGCAACAGCCCAGCTAAAGGCGTTGGGATTGTAAAAGGACTCGTAATGGGTCTAAAATCAAGCTAAAAGCCTCCGCACAGATAGAATTTACGGAGGCTTTTTATGAATTCAATTCAACAAGTCATTACCGTGCCGAACCAAACACCTGTGTCCAGTAATACCGATATTGATCATTAGAGGGTGCATATCCCACTCCTAATTCACGAAATTTAGGATTCAGAATATTAGCGCGATGGCCAGGGCTATTCATCCATTGGGTCATAGTCGCACTTGCCGTACTGCTTCCGGCTGCGATGTTCTCACCGATCGTAGAATACACATATCCAGTAGCATTCACCCGCGATGTCATTGTTCCACCACTGGGTGAAGTGTGGCTAAAGTAGCTTTTGCTCACCATATCGTTAGTATGATTTTGAGCGGCTTGGCCCAGTTGAGCATTCAGCGTTAAGGGCTGAAGATTTGCCTTGCTCCGTTCCACATTCACAAGCATCAGAATTTGTTGCTGGACATTGCCGTTTTGTGCTGTTTGGACAGGCTGTTGCGTTGGTGCAGGAGATGGACGAGGGGTTCTACGCCACCGTTGTGCATTAGCTGGGGCGATCGAACTTGCCGTGAGGCCCATGACTGTTGCGCCGATCGTGACAATGGTGATTAGTTTCATGGAAGTTTTTACTGGGTGCTAATTGTCTATAATGATTCCACACGACGAGGGAAGAGATTGCATAGTTCCCGATCGATCTTTATTCAGCTAAAGTACTTAGCTTAACGCTGCCAATCACCAATTTCTGATATTTTCCTGATATTTTAGACTGCCTGATAATCTCTGTGATTTCTTAATCTTCTAACCGATCGATTTTACCCTACGATCGTCTTAAATAAATTGGTTTTCAATATGACGACGATCGCTCCACCGCGCATTCCCACACTCCACGGACGCGAAGCCGAACTCCAGAATATTTGTCAAACTCAGAATACTGTTTTTTTAAATCACAGTAACATTGATTTATCTCAAATCCGATCGGGGTTTGCCTGTGCATTACATATGCATCAACCGACTATTCCAGCAGGTAAAAATGGTGAATTAATTAGCAATCTCCAATATATGTTTGAGCATTCTGGCGAGGGTGATAATCATAATGCAGGTGTATTTGCTTGGTGCTATGAGCGGATGGGTGACTTTATTCCAGAATTGGTCGATCGGGGTCTAAATCCACGGATTATGCTTGACTATTCTGGCAATTTGCTCTGGGGACTTCAGCAACTGGGCCGCGATGATATTTTAAATAAATTGAAAGTTTTAGCCTGTAACCCTCGCTATCAACCCCACGTCGAATGGCTCGGCACAATGTGGAGTCATGCGGTGGCCACGTCTACCCCAATTCCTGATTTAAAATTGCAAATTCGCGCTTGGCAACATCACTTTGCAGATATTTTTGGAGTAGAAGCCCTAGGTCGAGTTAAGGGATTTTCGCCGCCCGAAATGCATCTCCCAAATCATCCCGATACCTTATATGAATATCTCAAAGCACTGAAAGATTGCGGCTATCGTTGGCTATTGGTGCAAGAGCATTCTGTGGAAAATCTCGATGGTTCGCCGTTGACTCAAACGCAAAAGTACGGACCCACTCGATTAACAGCCCGAAACAGCAAAGGCGAAACGATTTCACTAACGGCCTTAATCAAAACCCAAGGTTCAGATACTAAGCTAGTGGCCCAGATGCAGCCATTTTATGAAGCAAAAAATCTGGATCGAATTACTGTAGGAACTCACTCTATTCCGTCCTTAGTAAGTCAGATTGCTGATGGAGAAAATGGCGGCGTGATGATGAATGAATTTCCACGGGATTTCGGACCCACTTGGGACAAAGTTGCGGCGATTGCCGATGTCACTGGATTTAATGGCACAGAATATCTGGAACTGATCGAGGCAGCGGGCGTGAAATTTGAGGATTATCCTGAAATTCAAGCCGTACAGCAACACCGGATTTGGCAGCGGGTGACGACAGCAACACCGGAATCTGTGGCCATGGCCATTCGGGACATCAAGGCAGAAGATTCGCAATTTTCGATGGAAGGCGCGTCTTGGACCAATGATCTGAGTTGGGTGCGGGGCTACGAAAATGTTCTGGAACCCATGAACGAACTCAGCGCGAAGTTCCATGAACGGTTTCCAAATGGCGACCCCGGCCAATCCAATTACGCATCCGCCTTGCTCTATGTCATGTTGCTCGAAACGAGTTGCTTCCGCTACTGGGGCCAAGGGGTCTGGACTGATTACGCCCAGCAGATCTACGATCGAGGAATGGCTTCGATCGGCTGAACCTAGCTTTCAGTAGGAGAATAAGACGATTGGTACTAGCTTTAAGCGAGATTTAAACGCTGGCGAATAAAATACGAGAATTATTTGCGAGATCCTAATCGTCTCGGCTCCAAACCAACAATTTTAGGGACCATATTTTTTCCTGACTCCCCAAACTTGAGGACGGGGACGGATCCTTAGAATCTCATTAGTCAATTAGGATTGCTAGGGTCGGCTAAAATTTTGTCAATGTTCGTCTTGAAGCGTTATTCTATTCAGGGCGAAACTAAACAAAAATTAGCAATTTGTTGCCTTAGTCACATGTCTTTTTATAAAAAAACTGACAGGCTACAGGTTGAGTTTCAAGATTATTTTTGTGGGCGAATTGGAAGTTAACGTATGAAGACTGCTCATCACTCTATTTTGGTTAGCATCGGGTTCTTATTGACCCTTGGCTACAGCCCGATGGCCCAAGCGACTCCTGGTACGACTCCCCTCGAATCGTCTCTCGAACTCAACCCAATCGCCCAACTAGAACCCAATTCGACGGTTCCATCCTCTGCCCCACTCCGCACCCCGATCGTACCCTCAACTATTCCTACTGAAGTGTCACCGGGAATGTCGCCGAGAACATCGCCCGAGACTCCCTCTACTGTGAACATTCCAGCGGTGGTTCCAGCTCCAGACTTCCTCACCACTCCAGCAAATCCACTCCTGTTCCCGACGAAACCTGAGGAAGTGCAGATCAAAGAGGAGCTGGAGTTGACCCTTGAAAAAACCATTGAACTCGCCGAACGCAACAACCGAGATCTCGCCATCAGCCGTCTCCAAGTCCAGCAACAGCAAGCCGCCGTCCGTGAAGCCCAAGCCAGCCTGTACCCAACCCTCGACTTGCAAAGCAACCTAAACCGATCGCTATCTGCCAGTGGGACGATCGGCATCAAAGCAGGACAAGCCCAAGCGATCGAGCAATTTGGAAGCGAAGCCGTCGCTCGTTCCTTAAGCCCTCAATCGTTCCGCCGCAGCATCGCCGACGAATCAACATCCTGGGACAACAGCCTCCAGCTTAACTACGACCTCTTTACCTCCGGCGCACGCGCTGCCAGACTCAAAATTGCTGCCGGAAACCTCAGAGCCGCAGAATTGGCGATGGAACGGGTTCGTGAACAATTGCGGTTGGATGTCACGGGCGAATACTACGATCTTCAAGAAGCCAATGAACAGGTCAACATCAACGAACAATCTGTCAGAAATTCTGAGCAAAGTTTAAGAGATGCCAATGCCCAAGAGCGGGCCGGGTTGGGGACAAAATTTGATGTGTTGCGATCGGAAGTGCAACTGGCCAATAACCAACAGCAACTCACCAATTCCCTTGCTAATAAAGAAGTAAATCGGCGTAAAATTGCCCAACGTCTGAGCTTGCCGGAGTTTGTAACCGTCATCAAGGCTGCGGATGCGATCCGTCCTGCTGGCACCTGGAAACTGAACCTAGAGGAAACGATCGTCACCGCCTACAAACAGCGGGTCGAACTCGAAGAACAACTGGTTCAACGCGACATCAGCGAAGCCGGACGCACCCAAGCTCTTTCGGCCCTCGGACCCAGAATTCAATTGCAAGCTAGATATAATCTGTTGAAAATTTTTGAACAGCCCGTCAGTGAGTTGTCCTCTGGCTACTCCGTTGCAGCGGTGGCGACTTGGCGGCTTTTTGATGGTGGCGCGGCGCGGTCTCAGGCTCAACAGCAAGAAATTGGTAAGCAAATTGCCGAAACCCGCTTTACTCAAAGTCGAAATACCATTCGATTTCAAGTGGAGCAGTCCTATGCCACCTTGATTTCAAGCGGAAAAAACATTGAAACCACCACCAAAGCGCTTGGACAAGCCTGTGAAGCCAGACGATTGGCGAAGCTTCGGTTTGATGCTGGGGTTGGAACCCAAACCGATGTCCTCAATGCCGAAACAGACCTAACCCGATCGGCAGGCAGTCGCGTTACGGCTATTTTGAATTACAACCGATCGATCGCTCAACTGCTCAGAGCCGTCAGTAATGTCGCTAAAGGCTCAACGGTCTCCCCCGTCAGCACGTCCCCCCGCGCTGTCGGCAATCAGAAACCAGACTTCTGTTCCACAGCTTATATAGAAATACGTTAGGCACAGCAAGAAGCACGTTAAGCATTCACCTTGTAATTTCCTGTTCCCCCACCACCCAGATTTTTATATGTCACTCACCAGCCCAACATCAACCCCTGTTAAACATAGCCTGCTGGCCCTTGCGACGACCCTTACCTTCAGTTCTGGCTTGAATCTAAACGCTGCTGCTGTCGAACCTGCCGCTTCTATTGATCCAATCCCGCCCGCCCAAGCATTGCAAGTTGAGTCGGCGGATATTTACAGTAAAGACGTGGCGAAAGAGGCAATTATCGATCGCACCGATTACAGCATTGGGGCCACTGTACGGGAGATGACGATCGATCCCTTGGCGGGTCCAAGTGAACAGGTGAATGTTGACATTAGCAGCCGTGACCAAAAACCAGGATTTTCGCCTGCTTCTGAAAGCGCCACTGGAAATGCTCCGGCCCGACTCAATCTTGGCGACGGGGTTGGAGACTTAACTATTTCTTCAAACCAAGGCATTAGCTGGACCCCTAGCGCACCGAGCGAACAAAGCGTCGTCCCACCGTTGCCGTCTTACCTCAACCAAAAACTTTTGCGCCCGTTCTCGCGGATTGGACTCCAGAACCTCAAATTTATTTATCCCCTTGCGATTCCATCCCCTATTAGTTCACTCTTTGGCTGGCGAATTCATCCCATCAGCGGTGCAAGCCGAATGCACACGGGCACAGACATCGCGGCCCCCGAAGGAACCCCCGTTCTCGCGGCCATGTCCGGAAAAGTTCTACTGGCGGATAACTTAGGCGGTTATGGGTTGACGATCGCGCTTGAACACAGCGACGGCACCCAACAAACCCTCTACGGTCACCTTTCCGAGATTTTTGTCAAACCGGGTGAGTTAATCCAACAGGGCGCGGTGATTGGCCGGGTGGGTAGCACCGGAAACTCGACTGGTCCACACCTTCACCTAGAATTTCGTCAGCTTACAGATGCGGGCTGGATGGCGATCGATCCGGGGACTCAGCTAGAAAATTCGATGAATGACCTAAGCAAGGCGCTCAAGAATGCACCAATGGCTCAACAGCAAGCCCTCAAATTAAACCCGCAGCCCCTCACGCAACCCCTTCAACCTTCAAAATCTCTGAACCCCCAGTCCTTGAAATTTGAGCTTCCCAACCTTTCCCTGCCGTTAATTTCGGCCCGTTAATTCTTGGCCCAGTCAACAAAATTGACTCCACTCTATGACGGCACATAGCATTCGTTGCAAGCAGGGTTCTAGCTTGCACTGTACAATGACGCAAGGGATTTTGAAAAAACTCTCTTGCACTATGATAAACGTTGCCTAGAAACGCTTTTATGGATTTCGCCACCCTTCTAAGCCAGTTAAACACTGGTGCGATCGTGCCTGAGGGCATTGTTATTGCAACCATTCTTTTCGTCATGGTTTCCGATTTGATCGTCGGACGAACTCGTTCAGCCCGGTTTACGCCCTATGTGGCGATTGCCGGATTGTTGAGCGCTGTAGTTGCGTTGTATACCACTCAGTGGAATATCGAAAATCCGATCGCGTTCTTCGGAGAATTCAACAGTGATGCCCTGAGCGTTGCCTTCCGGGGCATCATTGCGCTGTCATCCGTGGCCACGATTTTGATGTCTATTCGTTACGTTGAACAATCCGGTACACCCGTTTCAGAATTCGTCAGTATCTTGCTAACTGCGACCTTAGGCGGAATGTTTCTGTCTGGGGCCAATGAGCTGGTGATGATATTTGTTTCTCTGGAAACATTAAGTATCTCGTCGTATTTGCTAACGGGTTACACCAAACGGGATCCACGATCGAACGAAGCTGCATTGAAATATTTGCTCATCGGGGCATCCAGTGCGGCGATTTTCCTCTATGGATCGTCGTTGCTTTACGGATTATCGGGCGGGGAAACGGAACTTGGGGCGATCGCGGCGGCCATGAAAGATGCAAATCTTGGTTCGTCCATTGGCATTGTAATTGCGTTAGTGTTTGCGATCGCGGGGATTGCTTTTAAAATTGCGGCGGTCCCGTTCCATCAATGGACTCCTGATGTTTATGAAGGGTCACCTACGCCCGTTGTTGCCTTTTTATCGGTTGGGTCTAAAACCGCTGGATTTGCCTTGGCCATTCGATTGCTGGTCACGGTCTTCCCACTGGTAGATGAGCAATGGACGTTTGTGATGACCGCCCTGGCCATTCTCAGTATGATTCTGGGGAACGTGGTTGCTCTGGCTCAAACCAGCATGAAGCGGCTGTTGGCTTACTCGTCGATCGGGCAGGCTGGGTTCATCATGATTGGTTTGGTCATCGGCAGCGATGCGGGCTATTCCAGCATGATTTTCTACTTGTTGGGGTATCTGTTTATGAACCTCGGAGCCTTTAGCTGTGTCATCTTGTTCTCCCTCAGAACGGGAACTGACCAAATCAGTGAATATTCTGGTCTCTATCAAAAAGATCCGCTGCTCACGTTGGCGTTGTCGCTTTGCCTGTTGTCCCTCGGTGGAATTCCGCCCCTGGTTGGGTTCTTTGGGAAATTGTACATTTTCTGGGCGGGCTGGCAAGCGGGAGCTTATGGTTTAGTGCTGTTGGGTCTTGTTACCAGTGTAATCTCCATTTATTACTACATTCGTGTGGTGAAGATGATGGTGGTGAAGGAGCCGCAAGAAATGTCGGATTCTGTGAAAAATTATCCGTCTACCAGTTTTGATGCGGTGGGTATGCGTCCGTTGCAGGTGGGTTTGATTAGCGCGTTGGTCGCAACTACGATCGCGGGTGTTCTTTCTAATCCATTGTTTGCGTTTGCTAATGCGGCGGTTGCAAAAACACCTATGCTTCATGCGGCAAAAGCGACGGCTACGGGGACTAAGGCGATCGCCCAAACGCCCTCGCCCAAACTTGTTAGTAGTGTTCCAAGTTCTAATTCATAACCTTTAGAATTAGTATTTGAAAAAGCCGATCGTTTCTTTGTTGAGACGATCGGTTTCTTATTTGGAATGATTCGAGCCAGCTAAGATAGGATTGAGATCCTACTGGGAGAACGCGTATGACGATCGCTGAGCAAATTTATCAAAATATTGGGTCTAAAACCCCGCCGTTCTAGGGCGGCTTTCAAAATCTGTCGCTAAAACACTAGCCGTCTTAAGATGAATCTGCTATCACAA
>JAYUEW010000206.1:0-4400 GCA_043739045.1 Synechococcales cyanobacterium | reverse complement strand
GCTCTGATAAATCATGTACCCCAACACCCCAATTAACTGCAACACACAGGGTAAAAACTGATGGGCGATCTTATAAACCACTTCGCCAATCCGATCGATATCCTCCGTCATTCGGTAGCTCAAGTCCCCCGTTTGCGAGGTCTCAAAGTAATTCAAACTTTGGGATTGTAATTTAGAAAAGGTTTCTTTACGCAAATCGAATGCAACGGCAAGTGATGCTCTTGCCATCAAAGAATCCATGCCAAACTGAGCTACCTTCTGCAAGGCAAAAATGCTTACTGCAAAAATAATTAGATCAATAATTCCAAGAATGGGATCAATATCCCCCGGTCTGCTGCCTTGGCCGATTACTTTAAATAAGATCTGAGACTTGTACGCTAAGATAGGCCAAATAGCACTGTATAAAATCGTACACAGTACAGCCTGGAATAAGGTCTTTTTCTGACGACGGACTAAGGGCATCAATCGCCAATAGTGCGATCGTCCCGGTTTGCTTGGGGCGCTGGCCGAGATATGGGTCGATAGGGCGTGGGAGGAATTCAATGGCATACTCAACGGCGGTTTGCCTTGCGCTCTTGATAAATGTGAATAACTGATGGCAGAAATGATAGCAAAATGACCCCAACTGTAATCGGCAGTAAATATTTATCTACATCGGGAATCAACTTCCCAAGATAATGTCCACCAATCAACAACCCGAAGGTCCAAACAAAGCCGCCAATGATATTAAAAAACAAAAATGTTCGATAATTCATCGCGCCAATGCCAGCAACAATAGGGGCAAAGGTCCGCACAATTGGGGTAAACCGAGCCAAAATAATGGCCATTTTTCCATGTTTTTCATAGAAAGAATGAGCCGTGGTTAAGTGCTCTTTCTTGAAAAATCGAGAATTTTCTCGCTGGAATAGTCTGCGCCCATAGCGCGATCCCGTTGTGTAGCCCACATTATCTCCGATTACGGCACAGGCAAAGCACCCTATCAACAACCAGCCTAAATTTAGCAGCGTTGGCCCTCCCGGCACGAGACTAACTCCCGACAAGAAACCTGCGGTAAACAGTAAGCTATCTCCCGGAAGAAAAAAGCCAATTAATAACCCTGATTCTGCAAAAATAATCCCCCAAATCAATAAGTGCCCGAGAAATGGGCTGGTTTGATTGAGATTTGTCAACAGACCTTTTAAATTAGTAGTCTCAAAAAAGCCATTGGCAATTACATGGATGGATGGGAAATGGACGGCGATCGAGCCAACAAGGATGGAATCCATGAAATTCTCTAATAACTGGGAAGGGGCTAGGTCAGTTTGCGCGTTCATTTCGGAGAAATCCGGATGCTCGATCGCAACTTCTTCCCGAGTTTATCTGTAAATTCACAAAACCTAGGTCTTTTGACGCTTCTTTTTCCAAAGCCATAGGCCTAATGCCGCCGCCAGACTCACCACAACAATTTTTGAGACTGGGGCTAGGTATTGATCTACCAGTTCATAATTCTGACCCAAGGCATAGCCCGCGCCCGTCAAAAGCGCAATCCAAATCGCACTGCCCAAGGTGGAATAGGCCAAAAAAGGAGCTAGACGCATCCGAGCGATTCCGGCGGGCAAGGAAATAACAGTTCTCAAGCCCGGTACTAGCCGTCCTAGAAACACGGCCACTGCACCATGACGATAAAACCAGCGATTGGCCCGATCGAGATCCTCTCCTGTCATCCCCACCCATTTACCATAGCGATCGGCCAGAGTCCGCAACCGTTCCTCACCCAACCAAACGCCTAAGTAATACCACGGCATCGTTCCGGCCATCGTGCCCAAAACCCCAGCAATAATCACCGATGTCATGGTCAGCCCCGACTCTGGCTTAGTGTGAGCGGTGAACCCGGCCAGCGGCATAATTAATTCCGACGGAATCGGTGGGAAGATGTTTTCTGCGAACATCAACATTGCAATCCCAAAATTTCCCGCACTCGCCATCGTGGTCTCAATCCAGTTCTTAAGCAGTTCAGTCATGATGACATTAGTAATTTCAATAAATGGTCAATGAAAAGTGGTAACGGACCCTGAAGGACTCGAACCTTCGACCGACCGCTTAGAAGGCGGTTGCTCTATCCACTGAGCTAAGGATCCTTGGAGTGGCGGTAATTTACTACCCTATGACGACAATCTCTTTTCGAGGCATTTAAGCAAAGATTGACTTTTGAATTTTCAACTACTATGAATAGTAATCCAAATTCGCCAAAGTCGAGACTGATTTTATAATCTCCTCCAAAAATGCAAAAACTTGTAGCCGGAATGTGTCAAGCGCAGCCTTTTGGCATATAAAGGGGGAGCTAATCCCAGTAGCCCACAGTTTCATAAAATGTCATGTTTATTTTGCGGCGGCAAGATGTTGAAATATCCAGTATTCAGCATCCTCGAAAAGATCAGAAGATTCCAATCTTGACCTATCAGAGCATGACGTTTCGTCTACTCAGTGTGTTTCAATCGCACCAAGAAGAAGATGCACGATCGCTTTGGAGAGATTTGACGGACAATCAAGGTAAGGCGTGTGTCCTGCTTGAAGAGCCGGATCGCTACAGTGTCTGGGGAAAAATTCGGCTAGATCAACTCAATTCTGATGTTCTTCCGTCTGGAGCGCCTGTTCAGGAGGGAGTTTCGCCGCTCTTGATTCAAGCCTCTCTCTTGATTCTTCAAACCACGTACTTAGACATTGAAGATCTGATGGGTGCTAAGCAGGGTGCGGCATTTCAGCGGGATGTTGCTGGGATATTCCAGAAGGGGCGGTTTCAAGGTGCGATGACACCGGATGAAGTGCAACAAGTTCTGACGGCGGATCCTTTGAACAGTTTACAGCTTCCCCCTTGGCGAGAGGCTCAAGTTATTTCTCTATTTCAAGAAATTTATCGACTTGGGCAGGCGTATTTTGGTAATTCTGGATTTGTCCGAAATGCGTTGGATGCGCTCCAAGATCTTCCCACTATCGATCGCACTGCATTCTTAGATTGGCTCTCGCGATCGCCCGTTGCTTCTTTGTGGAAGTAATGGTTTTTGTGTCAGCATTCTATGGCAGTATACAGGTTTCAAATTTTCGTCATTTTAGCCCTTTGCTTTTGAGTTAATTCCTATGAGTCGATCGGATAAATCTTCCTCAACCTCTGCGCGATCGTCCCAACCGATTTATACTGCTGGTGCGATTTGGTCTTTTCTAGCCGCCATGTACTTTCTGACTCAGAGTTCCCCTGAGCCGAGCCAGACTTATTTGGCTGTCACCGCATTTTTTGAGGTTGTTGCTTTTTTTGCTGCTTCTGCTCTCTGCTTTCGGAATGTATTGGGTTCCAATAGTGTTAGCGGGAAAGATGTGTGGCTAGGACTAGGGATTGGGTTGGCCTGTTACTGTATTGGCAGTTTTCTCTTTGCCTATTGGGAAGTCGTGTTGGGGCAGAGTCCTGATGTGTCGCTAGGGGATTTGTTCTATGTTCCGGGCTATTTTTTTCTGATTTATGGCATGGTCACGGCGGTTATTAAGCGTCAGCTGAATTTAGAACCCCTGCAATGGGCAATGGTTCTGGTCGTGGGGGTATTGGGCATTGTCTTTGCGATATTTGTCAGTAGTGCCGGTAAAAATGCTCCCAGTGCTGGCTTAAATTCAAACTTTTTTGAAGCGCCCGCGATCGCACAGGCGGCCCCAACAATTAAGCCAAGTCCCATTGTTGCTAAGCCCAGCATCAAGCCAACGCCTCAAATCAAGCCAACACCACAAGCTGAGTCAACACCACAAGCTACTCCATCCACTCTCAAAGTTCCGGCTCCTGTCGCAGAACCTCCAGCGGATACGATGCCAGAATGGGCTAGCAAAATCGACAATTTTCTGAGACCTTACAAGAGCGCTATTAACTGGATTTATGTCGCATCAGATGTTTGTCTCGTGGTGATTGCGACAGCTTTGCTGACAGCGTTTTGGGGTGGACGTGCTTCCCAGTCTTGGCGGGTTCTCGCGTTTGCAGCCTTTAGTCTGTACATTGC
Source organism: Synechococcales cyanobacterium (assembly GCA_043739045.1). Classification (GTDB taxonomy): domain Bacteria; phylum Cyanobacteriota; class Cyanobacteriia; order Leptolyngbyales; family Leptolyngbyaceae; genus JAAFJU01. The sequence continues at coordinate 387 of JAYUEW010000206.1, read as the reverse complement.
TGACATGTCGGTGAAGTACGCTATCTTGGTCAGTAAGAATTACAGTAGTGGAAGTTTGCTGGAAGTGTTTTTTATCTTTGCGGCTGTTCTATTTGGAATTGGAGCGACGTTGGAATATGATCTGAGCCATTCACGCCGATCGTCCCGTCGTCGGACGTGATTTGGAGGTAATAAAGTTAACTCATCACTTTTAACTTATTCTTTTAAATAAAAAGCGAATTCTAACTGGGTTCGCTTTTTATTTAACTGTCTTTTAGTTAGGAATGAGGATTTATTAATATCCAGAACTTCATTGCAAAATGGACTGCACAAGTCTATTGATAGAAGAGCAGATTGCCATGACTCCCTATGCCCCTGAAATAGAACGACAAATGCAAGGGTTCTATT
>JAYUEW010000205.1:0-4588 GCA_043739045.1 Synechococcales cyanobacterium | reverse complement strand
TTTGGATTAAGGTTAAATTTAATTGCAGGGATTTACAATTATGAGCTTAGTTTATCTTTAGAACAGACGATTTCATGATACTTTCGCAGGAGGTCTAATCAATGTCGAACGGAAAGACTACGAGGTTATGGGTATTGAGAATATCAACGTTAATACCAGAAAGAGCGGAAACACACTCCGCCAGATGCGAACTATTCTTGGAATTCTCGTGAATATTCAGCTCTTCTAAATCCACCATTCCTTTGGGGTAAAACGTAACTTCCAAAGGGTATTCGAGCACGCACCAATCTAAATGGGTGCGTGCTATTGGCATCACCGCAAGTTGGCGTCCTTGAGCAAGATGGGCACTAAAGTCACTGAGCAAGCTTCCTTCTTTATCGCTGATCATTGTGGGGTTCTCGGTCTCCTTGGGCTAACTATTTATTAGACTGAACTCATTCCGCCTAACACTCTGAAACAGGATCTTAGGTAGAAGTATTTCTGCCTAACCCATCCAAACGGGTGCTTAGATCGCCAATCTGTCCGTCTAACAGCCCAAATCGGAATCTTAGGTGGACTCACTTCTATATCATCACCCCTCCCACAGGTCGCCATCCTCTCATAAAGTCTTAACGAAGGTTAGCTTTTCACAACACAATCACCCGTGAGATCTTATGGAAATCCCACCTAAGAAGAAACTCCTAGATCAAGTCCGTGATGCCATTCGACTCAAACACTACTCTTACCGAACATTACGAGAAAAGTTGCATTGGGCGGGTGGCAGAGTTCGCTACGGTCATGAATTGCGAAATTAAGGCAACGTCTCAAAACCAAACTTCCTAAAATCGATCGTCTTCGCCAACAGACTTATCAGTAAATGAATGACTCTGTTGGCGAATCTCTGGAACCTCAAATAATTATATGGGGGCAATTACAAGGGGCGATAAACGCGGTAGTTGATGTTAGGGAAGATGTTATCGATCGCCTCCACCTTTTCCAACCAACCCGAATCGATTTTTCCAGCCCGAATATCCTCGTATAGCTTATTAAACCGTTGGACATGGGATTTTGTTCGCCGCACTGCATAGGGCACCATCGTTCCGGTTCGCATAATGAATGCCCAATCCGACGACTGCGCCAACAACACTTCACGAGAGGCCTGATTCAGCGCCTTCCATTGCAACTCGTCTTCTGGTTCCATGCGGGATAGATCGATCATGCGCTCTGCAATTTTGTGCAAATGAGGATAAACCCACGCATTCGTATCATTCAGCCAATATTCATGGAAGCCTTTGTAGCCCCAGCTTGACTGCGAAGGCCGCACCACTTGTTGAGTGGGATTGCCGCGTAAATAATCAGATAGGTGAGTAACTTCGTAGTCCTTTTGGTCAAACCAAGATTTACGCAGGAAATAATCAATAAACCACGGACCTTCATACCACCAATGGCCGAACAATTCCGCATCATAGGGCGAAACCACGATCGGCTTACGGCCCATCATATTGCTCAGACTGCCGACTTGTTGTTTGCGGTTCTCCATGAAGTTTCCGGCATGGGACGCGGCTTTTTCCTTGGCCCAGTAAGGGTCATACAGCGCCTTATCGCTAGAGCCGACGGTCTTGCCTGTGATGCGGTGATACTTGATTCCTACATTTTTGCGTTGGCCGTTGGGCATAATGTACGGCTTAATGTACTCATACTCCGCATCCCAGCCCAAATCTCGATAAAATTCACGATATTCAGCCGCTCCCGGATAGCCAACTTCCGACGACCAAACCTGCTGCGATGACTCCTGATCTCGTCCAAATGCAGCCACACCAGATTCAGTAAAAATGGGTGCATAGGTGCCAAATTTTGGACGTGGACGACCGTATAAAATCCCGTGACCATCCGTCAAGAAGTACCGCAGACCCGCATCGGCCACCATGCGTTCTAGCCCTTCGTAGTAGGCACATTCAGGCAGCCATATGCCCTTGGGCGATCGGCCAAAGGTGTCTTCATAATGTTCCGTCGCGACCTTGATTTGTGCCCATACCGCTTGGGGGTACATCTTCATCAACGGCAAATATCCGTGGGTTGCGCCGCAGGTGATGATGTCGAGGTTGTTTGAATCTTGGTATTCTTTGAAGGCGGTGATGAGATTGCCGTCGTACTTTTCCCACATCTGTCGGACTTTTTGAAACTCTTCGGCGTAGTATTCCGCCAAATATTTCATGTGGCCATTGTTACGATGGCGATCGATTTCGAGTTCTGCGAGTTCTTCCAGTCCGCCCAAGTGTTCGTTGTAGCGCTCTTGGAGTAGGGGATCCGCCAACATCGAAACCAAGGGCGGGGTCATGCTCATGGTGAGCTTAAAGTTAACGCCGTCGCGCTTTAAGCCTTCAAAAACTTGAAGAAGGGGAATATAGGTCTCTGTAATTGCCTCATAGAGCCATTCTTCTTCGAGAACAAAGTCGCTCTCGGGGTGACGCACAAATGGTAAGTGAGCGTGGAGAACCAGTGCAACGTATCCATTGCTCATAAAAACTCTCTTGGAAAGCCAAGACCTAGAACGCGATTTAGTAACGCATTGTAGGCTATAACGCTTCAGCTCGAAGGTTTATCCGGGACAGTTTTTAGGCAGAGGGAATAAGTCTGAAGGGGGATGAAGTTAACCGATCGAATCTCGCTGGATTCCGGGTGAGGTAGAATGAAGTCCATCGCATTATGCCTGAACGTACTATGTCTACTGAATTGCTAGCTGAACTTAAAATTGCAGTCGATCGTCGTCGGAATTTTGCCATCATCTCTCACCCGGATGCAGGAAAAACAACGCTGACCGAAAAACTGCTGCTGTACGGAGGCGCAATTCATGAAGCGGGTGCCGTGAAAGCGCGTAAAGAACAGCGTCATGCGACTTCTGACTGGATGGAAATGGAGAAGCAGCGGGGAATTTCTATCACCTCAACGGTGTTACAGTTCGACTATCGGGACTGCTCAATTAATCTCCTGGATACGCCGGGACACCAAGATTTTAGTGAAGATACGTATCGGACGTTGGCGGCGGCGGACAATGCAGTGATGTTGATTGATGCGGCAAAGGGGCTAGAGCCACAGACGCGCAAGCTTTTTGAAGTGTGTCGGATGCGGGAACTTCCGATTTTTACCTTCATCAACAAAATGGATCGTCCAGGTCGTGCGCCGCTCGATCTACTCGATGAAATTGAAAAAGAATTCCAAATGATGACCTATCCGGTCAATTGGCCCATTGGCAGCGGCGATCGGTTCCGAGGCGTGTTCGATCGGCAAAAACGGCAAATTCATTTATTTGAACGATCGATCGGTGGGAGAAAAGTTGCAAAAGATACGATTGTGGAGCTAGATGATCCGAATCTAGAGTCGATGTTTGAACCGGATTTGTATGCACAGTTCCAAGAAGAACTAGAGCTTCTGGATCAATTAGGTTGTGAGTTGGATGTGGAGGCGATTCATGAAGGATTAATGACTCCTGTGTTTTTTGGCAGTGCCATGACCAATTTTGGGGTGGAATTATTTCTGGACTCCTTCTTGAATTACGCGCTGAAACCCGGTTCCCACGAAAGCACCGAAGGCATTATTGAGCCAACTTATCCTGAATTCTCGGGCTTTGTGTTTAAGCTTCAAGCCAATATGGATCCGCGTCACCGCGATCGGATTGCTTTTGTACGGGTTTGCTCAGGCAAGTTTGAAAAAGACATGTCTGTGACCCATGCGCGATCCGGGAAAGTTGTACGTCTATCTCGCCCACAGAAGCTCTTTGCTCAAGATCGTGAAGTGATTGAAGAAGCCTATCCCGGCGATATTATCGGGCTAAATAATCCTGGAGTTTTTGCGATCGGCGACACCATTTATATGGGTAAAAAGCTGGAGTATGAAGGAATTCCATGTTTTTCGCCCGAACTCTTTGCCTATCTTCGTAACCCTAACCCGTCTAAATTTAAGCAATTCCGCAAAGCCGTTTCCGAACTGCGCGAAGAAGGAGCCGTACAAATCATGTACTCCAGCGACGAATCTAAACGCGACCCAATTTTGGCGGCGGTGGGGCAATTGCAAATGGAAGTGGTGCAGTTCAGGTTGCAGAGTGAATATGGAGTCGAGACTCAGCTTGATTGGCTGCCCTATTCTGTGGCGCGATGGGTCGAGGGCGGTTGGGATGCGGTTGAGGCGGTTGGGCGGATGTTCAATACGTTGGTGGTGAAAGATAGTTGGGAACGGCCTGTGTTGCTGTTTAAAAACGAGTGGAACTGTCAACAGCTTATGGGCGATCATCCTGAGCTGGTGCTGAATGCGATCGCTCCTGTTGTTGCGGGTAAGGAACCGATCGCCATTACCTAACGCCACTACCTAAGCGTGTTTGATTGCTGCGTTTCGCGATAAAGTAGGCTAGTTATTCTGCTTGGCAACTGCTGTGAAACTGGCCTTTATTATTGACCCGATCGATCGTCTGGATCCCACCCACGACAGCAGTGTGGCCTTGATGGAAGCCGCGCAAGAAATGGGCCATGAAGTCTGGATGTTGCTGGCCAATTCATTGACGGTGATGGCGAGTAAAACGTGGGCCACCGTTACGCCTGTGAAACTGGTCCCCGTG
>JAYUEW010000204.1:0-7958 GCA_043739045.1 Synechococcales cyanobacterium | reverse complement strand
CGCTCCCAAAATTACGCCAACCCCAAGCCGCGCCCCAGAACTCCCCACCATTACCGCTCCGCCTGGTAGCCCCGCCCCTGCATCGGAAGCCCGCGTTCTAGTCGGCGAAGTACTCGTCACGGGAGCTGGTAAACAAGAACTCGAAGATGAAGTTTACCGCGTTATCAAAACCCGACCCGGCCAAACGACAACCCGGACTCAACTTCAAGAAGACATTAACGCCATTTTTGCTACAGGCTTCTTTTCCAATGTGCAAGCCGATCCCAAAGACACGCCCCTCGGTGTTCGCGTTACTTTCCAAGTTCAACCCAACCCAATTTTGAAGGGTGTCCGGGTGGATGGCAGTGCTTTAGTTCAACAAAATACCGTTGATGAGATTTTTAAGCCTCAGTATGGCAGCACGCTCAACTACCGAGATCTGCAACGCGGCGTGCAGGAGTTGACCAAACGCTATCAAGATCAAGGCTACGTGTTGGCTCAGGTGACTGACCTACCCAAGGTTGCAGACGATGGCGTGGTGACATTGCAAGTCGCGGAAGGCAACATTGAAAAAGTCCGCGTTCGGTTCTTCGATAAAGAAGGCAAAGAGCGGCTGAATAAAGAGGGTAAGCCCGATGGCCGCACTCGCGATTTCATTGTGCTCCGGGAAATGGAGACCAAGGCAGGAAAAGTTTTTAACCGGAAAACAGCAGAGAAAGACTTGGGCCGATTGTCCACGTTGGGAATCTTTGAAGATGTGAAATTGTCGCTAGATCCGGGAGAAGATCCTCGTAATGCGATCGTAAATGTAAATGTCGTAGAACGAAATGGGGGATCCATTGCCGCCGGGGCAGGGGTCAGTTCTGCTAGTGGACTGTTTGGAACCATCAGCTACCAACAACAGAATTTGGGCGGAAACAACCAAAAACTCGGTGCAGAACTTCAACTGGGCGAACGGGAATTGCTGTTTGATGCAAGCTTTTCAGATCCTTGGATTGCAGGCGATCCCTATCGCACCAGCTACACGGTCAACGGGTTCCGCCGTCGCAGCATTTCTCTGATTTATGACGGTGGGCAGAATGTTCAGGTCTCCACAGGCGGCACAAATACTGAAGTTGCCCGAATTTTGCGGACTGGATTTGGGGTCAGTTTTGCCCGTCCACTCTCTAAAAATGTCTTTGAACGATCGCCCTGGACTAGCTCCCTTGGAGTCCAATATCAGAGCATCCGCATCCAAGACAGCGCTGGAACTCTAATCAATCCCGCAGCCCCGCAGTTCCGTCGTGATCCCAATACTGGAATCTATAACATCGCAACCGGGGCAACAGGCGCAGACCTCAGCACCAGCGGCACCAGCCGAGATGATTTACTCACCTTTCAGCTTGGGTTTGCCCGAGACTTAAGAAACGATGCCCTGCGTCCAACTAGTGGATCTCTGTTGCGCTTCAGCACTGAGCAATCCGTCCCGATCGGCAGTGGCAGCATTTTCTTCAACCGTCTACGCGGCAGCTACAGCCAATACATTCCAACCCGTCTCCTGAAATTCTCTCCAGGATGTCGTGCCAATGCTACGGTTCCCGACTGCCCTCAGAGCTTCGCATTCAACATTCAAGCCGGAACCGCTCTGGGGACTTTACCGCCCTATGAAGCATTCTCTCTCGGAGGAAGTAATTCTATCCGGGGGTATGAGGAAGGCGATGTGGGGTCAGGGAAGAGCTTCCTGCAAGGGACAGTCGAATATCGTTTTCCCGTGTTCTCCGTGATTTCGGGTGCGCTGTTTGTTGATGCTGGAACTGATTTCGGGACTGGAGCTTCGCTGAAAGGAAATCCGGCTGGCCTGCGAGGTAAACCGGGCAGCGGCGTTGGCTACGGACTTGGACTGCGGATTCAGTCGCCCCTTGGTCCCATTCGGATTGACTACGGATTTAGCGATCGGGGTCAGGGCCGATTCCACTTTGGGATTGGTGAGCGCTTCTAATGCTGAGCATTGTCCCCACAACCCTAATCACTCCCGTTACTTGCAGAGGAGTGGGTCTGCATTCTGGTCAAATTTCCACTGTGACGTTAATTCCTGCGATCGATCGATCAGGAATTCGATTTGTCCGATCGGACTTACCCGATCGCCCGGAAATCCCCGCCCAAGTGAACTTAGTTCAACAGACCATGCTCTCCACTGAACTTGTCACTCCAAACGGCAGTGTTCGGACCGTAGAACATCTCCTGGCCGCACTATGGGGATATGGAGTTACGGACCTGCTCATTGAGGTGGATGGGGGAGAATTGCCATTACTTGATGGGTCTGCGGTTGAATGGAGCAAGGCCATTGATTCGGTGGGGACTCAAGCGATTGGGGAAGAATACGATCGTTCTAGTCTCCAGGAACCGATTTGGATCCATGAAGGCGATATATTTGTCGCAGCCATCCCATCCACTGAACTGCGGTTTAGCTATGGCATCGACTTCGATCTGAAGGCTATTGGCAATCAGTGGCACAGTTGGTCGCCCGCGATCGAACCGTTTTCAAGTGCGATCGCCCCAGCCCGAACGTTCGGCCTCGCCCACCAAATCGAACAGCTCCAAGCTGCGGGTTTAATCAAAGGTGGAAACTTAGACAATGCTCTAGTTTGCGGTCCGGATGGTTGGATAAATCCGCCTTTACGATTTGCAAATGAACCCGTTCGTCATAAACTTTTAGACTTAATCGGTGATTTGAGCTTGGTTGCCGATTTGCCGATCGCCCATTACTTGGCCTACAAAGCCAGCCATCGTCTCCATACCCAATTGGCCCAGAAACTGGTCGCCCTTTAAATTAATCACGTCCCAAAAAACCTATGCCCACCACTCTAGATCTCACCACCATCAGCGAAGCCGTCCCCGACCTTGCAGCAGCCAGTGCATCAGACAGTGCCCCCGATACCGCACCCATCAAACCAACCTTCTCCGTTGAAGAAATTCATGAGATGTTGCCCCATCGATTTCCCTTTGCATTGGTCGATCGAATCATTGACTTCGTGCCTGGGAAACTGGCTGTGGGTCTGAAAAACGTCACGATGAATGAACCCCAATTTCAAGGTCATTTTCCAGGTCGGCCCATTATGCCCGGAGTTTTGATCGTCGAGGCCATGGCTCAAGTTGGCGGCGTGGTGCTGCGACAAATGGCGGACATCCCCGATGGCTTGTTTATGTTTGCCGGAATTGACAACGTTAGATTTCGTCGTCCTGTGGTTCCTGGAGACCAACTGATCATGACTGTGGAACTGATTTCTCTTCGGGGTCGTCGTTTTGGAAAGATGAAAGGACGCGCTGAGGTCGAGGGCAAACTGGCCTGCGAGGGAGACTTGATGTTTGCCCTTGTGGAATAGGACTATTGGACCATAAGTTCATTCGATACATGTCGTAAAAGAAACTCTGTGGTCTAATTGTTTTACTCAGCACCTCACACACACACCGTTCATCTCCCAAAACTGCCTACGATCGTCAGCTTGTGTAAACAACAGTTGAAATTACAATCCTGAAGAGTGTTTTTAATTTCGATGACTTGGAACCGTGGCTCACTACTGATGTTTGTCAGGCAATCACACCCTGCGATAGGTTCTATGGCAACCCTGATTCATCCGACTGCTGTTATTCATTCCGGCGCTGAACTTCATCCAACGGTTCAAGTTGGACCCTATGCTGTTATTGGGCCTAAGGTCAAAGTTGGTGCGGGTACTGTTATTGCACCTCATGTTGTCCTTGATGGCGATACCCACATTGGCGAACGAAATCAGCTATTTCCGGGGGCCGCGATTGGGCTAGAGCCGCAAGATCTGAAATATGACGGATCGCTCGGTCCGGTTCGGATTGGCGATGGCAACCAAATTCGTGAATATGTCACCATTCACCGTCCCACACGCGGCGACGAAATTACCCGAATTGGCAACAATAATTTGATTATGGGGTATACCCACGTCGGTCATAATTGCATTTTGGAAGATCACGTCATTATTGCCAATTCCGTGGCTCTCGCGGGGCATGTCCATGTGGAGTCCGGGGCCAGAATTAGTGGCGTGTTGGGCGTGCATCAATTTGTTCACATTGGCCGTATGTCCATGGTGGGCGGAATGACTCGCATCGATCGGGATGTGCCGCCGTTCACAATGATTGAAGGCAATCCATCACGAGTGCGGGCGTTGAATTTGGTGGGGCTGAAACGGGCAGGCATTGGCGATTTGCAAGATGGCGAAGTGCTGCGATCGCTGAAGCAAGCCTTTAGACTTCTATATCGATCGGACTATACGTTTGCTGAATCTCTTGAAAAACTCGAAACCTTGAATACTAATGATTATGTTGAACATCTAAGTAAATTCATTCATCTGTCGCAGTTGCCGGGTCGCCGGGGCTTGATTCCAGGTCGAGGGTAAGGGGTGAAGGGTGTTGTGAAAAAACGGATTTTTATGAGTACCGGAGAAGTTTCCGGCGATCTCCAAGGGTCAATGCTTGTGACGGCATTGCTTAAAAAAGCGAGGCTTGATGGGATTGATCTGGAGATTGTGGCGTTGGGCGGCGATCGAATGGAAGCGTCTGGGGCCAAGCTTTTGGGAAATACTATTGCCTTAAGTTCTATTGGCTTATTGGAGGCTGTGCCTTACATTCTGCCGACGTTAAAAATGCAGCGCTATGCTAAGCAGCAACTTCGAGAGAATCCTCCTGATCTGGTCATTTTGATTGATTACATTGGGGCCAATCTTGGCATGGGAAAATTTATCCGATCGCAGTTTCCCCATTGCCCCATTGTTTATTACATTGCGCCCCAGGAATGGGTTTGGTCGATGAATGACAAAAACACCAATGAGATTGTAAATATTACCGATCGGTTACTTGCAATCTTTCCGGAAGAGGCACGATATTACAAAAATCAAGGCGCAAGTGTGACCTGGGTGGGCCATCCCCTGGTCGATCGGCTTGCCTCAGCGCCCACTCGTGAAGCAGCCCGCCAAACCTTAGGAATTCCAGATGAAGAACAGGCGATCGTATTATCTCCGGCCTCCCGTAAGCAAGAATTAAAGTTTCTGATGCCGACAATTTTTGAAGCGGCACGAGCGATTCAAGATCAGGTGCCAAATGCGAAATTTTATATTCCCCTAGCACTTGATCGGTATCGTGAAGCCATTAAATCTGCGGTTCAATCCTACGGTTTAAATGCAAAATTAATTTCTAGAGAAGATACCCAAATGGCGATCGCGGCGGCGGATCTGGCCATTACAAAATCAGGTACGGTGAATCTCGAACTTGCACTTTTAAATATTCCTCAAGTTGCCATTTACCGAATTAGTCGTTTTACCGCTTGGGCTGGACGTAATATTCTCAAGGTCAAAATCACGTTTGCATCCCCCGTGAATCTAGTTTTGATGAGAACAGTTGTTCCAGAACTACTACAGGAAGAAGCTAATGTCGATCGGATTGTCAAAGAATCAATAGCGCTTTTATCTGGTCCAGCGAGAGAGAAAGTATTGCAGGATTATCAAGAAGTCCAGAAAGGTTTAGGAGCGATCGGGGTGTGCGATCGGGCTGCTATTGAAATCTTTGCACTCTTTTGTTAACCAATATCTATGCTGGTGCTATGCAGGTCATCGAACCCTCTGTCGCAGCATTTTTATTAGCCATTGGTTTAATGACGATCGAAGGGACATAGCCAGGATAACACCGCACTAACACTCGGTCATTTGCGCGGGTCATATATAAGACATAGACGGGCTTACCGCCGAAAACAGCAGGCCATAATCTAGGTTCGGTTTCAGCAGTAGCCACAGAAATCGGTGGATTAGGGAACTTAGATGCTGATGTTGATGATATGGAGGGTCTTCCCCCAAATAAATCTAGTCCAATCATTGCTAATGTCGTAATGATAAATATTAAGGCGATTTTTTTGAATTGATAAAGCATGATTTCTCCTGAGTATGGAATCTATCTAGTTCAATTACATGCTACAAGTCGATACGATACAACTATTTCCCATAGCAGCTAAATCCTAAAACTGCATTGATTCCAACAATAAGTTGCAAAATCTGATAGCCGATCGGTCTCCTTTGTATTTCACAATATTATCTTGACAAACTGATGGGTTGCTTAAGCGTGATTTGATTGACTTTGATACAAAGCTTAGCCATATTCTTTTATTTCGCTTGAAATATGAAGGGAAATGCCTCTCATAAATTGCCGACCTTCTGTTTCAATTTCTAAAATGGGTTTGTATGAAATAGAGATCGCCCCACTCAAGCACTTACCAAATCTTGCATCGTCAGAAGAACGATCGGCATTACCTTAAGTTCCGATCGAGAATTTATCGTGTTCTCTATCTTGATATTTCTAAATGTTGACGAAGTTGATTGATGAAGGTTCAACCATCGATCGAGTGTGTCGGTCCGTACTGGGAACAGGAAGTAATAGATAAATTAAACTTTATTATTTTTGTGTATAATACATGTTGAGGATTTAGGTTAGCAGAATAGAAATATGAACAACAATGACCATAGGTTATTAGAAGCCTTCGTAATCGACAATCCCGACCTCAATTCGCTTGAGTCAAAATTGTCTAGTTTTAATATCTTTGAAGCAGTTGGCATGACTCGGCAGGAGATTAGGCATTCCTATTTTCTTTCATTTTTGCTTAATCCATCCGAGGCACACTATCTCGGAGATCTATTTCTTAAGAAATTTTTGATTGCTGCACTACGCACTCTTGAAAGTCCTCCCTTCAGTGCCATTGCGATTGATATTGCAAATTTAGAAGACTCAGAAGTCAAGCGAGAATACAAAAATATTGATGTTCTAATCTATTCGCAAACCGAAAAAATAGTCATTGCGATCGAAAATAAAGTTGATTCTGGTGAGCATGATGATCAGCTAATAAAATATGCAAAAACCATCTTGATCGATTTTCCTGACTATCGTAAATTTCTGATCTACTTGACAAAAGAAGGCGACAACCCCACTCATCCGGACTGGCATCCGCTAAGTTACGAAATAGTTTCCCAATGTATTGACGAGATTTGCGTTCAACACTCTGCAAAAATGAATGCGGATGTCCATAGTTTAATGACCCACTACAGTAATCTTATTAAGAGACACATTATGAGCGATTCAGACATTGCACAACTCTGCCGTAAAATTTATAAACAGCACCGTCAAGCAATTGATTTAATCTATGAGCATAAACCTGATTTCCAATTAGAAATCGCTGATTTTTTACAACAACTTATTCAAGAAGATCAAGAGCATAATATCGAGAAAGATGATTGTGTTAAGAAGATGATTCGGTTTGCCCCTAAAGAGTGGGATGATTTAGAATTTCAGAAAACTTGCCAAGGATGGACGAAAAGCAACCGAATTCTGCTTTTTCAGTTCTGGAATGTTCCAGAGTATTTAGTTTTAGAGTTGTTCGTTGGACCTGGGAATGAAAAATCAAAGCAAGAAATTTATCAAGCAATAAAAAAAGTAAACATTTCCGGAATTACCCCAAGACCTAAAATCAGAGAAAGGGGATGGAGTGCGCTTTTTGCTGTGCGAATTCTCAGCCCCTCAGATTATGAAGATGGAGATTTGGAGGAAGTAAAAAAGAAAATCAAATCTTTCTTTGAGAATTTTCTTAGTAATGACCTACAGCTAATGCGGAAAGCGATTACTGACTTAAAACTAACTGAAGCCTCATAACCAAGTGAAGTGCTTTAGCGATCGCCCTACCATTCCCCCACCGCATCAGAAAAACTTTACGATCGTCGTCTCCATCGATACCATTTTCCTGAATAATAGGAAATGTTTGATTAGATTATAGGCAATCTTGTTTATGATCTGACATACTGGTTGGACAAATCAGCATGAGTATTTCTACTCACCTAGACGCTCATCGCCTGCTTACCTTCAGCTTTAAGAATCCCCGTTAGCCAACCCAAAACACAATATCCATCATGGTCGTTGCAACCCAGTCCGTAGAACAGCTT
>JAYUEW010000203.1:0-4632 GCA_043739045.1 Synechococcales cyanobacterium | reverse complement strand
TTGGATTAAGGTTAAATTTAATTGCAGGGATTTACAATTATGAGCTTAGTTTATCTTTAGAACAGACGATTTCATGATACTTTCGCAGGAGGTCTAATGAAATCCGCTCTAGGAGCAGTAATTTAATTTTTGACAATGTATCAGGCCCGTTCGGTTGAGTGTTTCTTCAGGCTGTATCTCATGCCATTTTGTGTATCTAGCTTTTCTGCTTTCGTCAAATCACTGAATAAATAATGACTAGGTTGCTAATAAGCGCCTGTACTCAGAGACGATCGACGATCGTGGTTCGATCGTTTGGATTCAGCACACCAAGGACGGCTGGAATAAGGTAGATCTATGCCAAGTTTGCAGGGTTAACCATTTATTCCCTTGCTTGGGCTCATACTATGCGTTGGACAATGCCCATCAGTAGTAACGGCGATCGGCCCAGCACGAGAGAGAAATGACCAGAAAGCGCGACAAGCCCCTGGCTTTAGACATGGGGAAGGATAGCGCCGCGCCCGACCAACGGAAGGAAGCAATTAGGCTATTTGTTGGTCTTTGATGTACTGCTTGATGATCTCTAAAGGTGCTCCGCCAACCGTTGCGACAAAGTAAGAGTTTGTCCATAGCGTTGGAATTCTAGACTTTAATGCGGGAAATTCATCCCGCAATAGTTTGGAGCTTCTTCCCTTCATTCTTTTAACAACTTTGTGGATTCCAAATTGCGGGTCGCAACTAATCAGCAAGTGAACATGGTCTTTGTCCGTTTCCATCTCACCGATTTCGCATTGAACATCGACAGCCACCTGTGTCAGAATTTCTTTCAACCGCGATTCAACCTCTCCAACCAAGACTTTACGCCGATATTTTACGCACCAAATAACGTGATATTGGCAGTTGTAGACAATGTTTGAGTTAGATTTAAATTTCATATTACGTTAGATACGTCATTGCTGTATAATGTAGCATAGGAGGTCAAAACAGTGTTTGGATGTCAGCAAATTCTAATCAGTCCCGATTCTCAACTACGCGGAATTCTTGAATTCTTGTGTGGCGAATCAAACAGGTTACATAACTGCGGAACGTATCTGTCAAGACAGTTATATTTCAAGACGGGTAAGGTTCCAAGTAAGTTTGATTTACATCGTGAGTTAAAATCAAGTAAGCATTTTCAAGCTATGTATTCCCACGTTTCGCAGCAATGCTTAACCACTGTAGCGGAATCATTTAAATCTTATTTTGGGCTGCTAAGAGGCATCAAAAAAGGCACGGTCACGCAACGCCCAAAACTACCAAACTACCGAAAGCCCGGTTTTAATTTGGTCACGTTCCCAAGCGCTGATGTGAAACTCAAACCTGAAGGGCTGCGCTTCCCGCTAGGAAGTCAGGTCAAAGCTTGGTTCTCATTGGATGCGTTCTACCTTCCAATGCCATCAAATCTTGATTTTAAAGCTATTCGGGAGTATCGCATCTTGCCAAGAAACGGCGCATTCTACCTCGAACTGGTTTACAAAGTTGAGCCAGTTCAAGTTGATGTTGATGCAGAAAATGTTCTGGGTATTGATCCAGGATTAAATAACTGGCTCACTTGCGTTAGTAATGTTAAAACAGCGTTTATTGTTGATGGACTTCACCTTAAATCGTTGAATCAGTGGTACAACAAGCACGTATCAGTGCTTAAGGAGAGTCAACCTCAAGGCTTTTGGTCAAAGCAGTTAGCTGGAATAACAGAGAAGCGCAATCGACAGGTCCGCGATGCAGTAAATAAGGCTGCTCGAACTGTCCTAAACCATTGCATTGAAAACCGTATCGGCACTGTTGTTTTTGGCTGGAACAAGGAGCAACGGCAAGGAATCAATTTAGGGAAGAAAACAAATCAAAAGTTTGTTCAGATTCCCACGGGCAGACTGAAAGACCGCATCGATCAACTGTGTGAGCAGTACGGTATTCAGTTTGTCGAGACTGAGGAAAGTTATACCAGCAAAGCTAGTTTTCTAGACCTTGATGAACTGCCTACATTCGGTGCAAAACCTGAAGGGTGGAAAGAGTCTGGAAAACGTGTAAAGCGTGGTTTGTATCATTCTAAGGATGGCTTCAAAATCAATGCCGACTGTAATGGGGCGGCAAATATTTTGAGAAAAGTAGCGGCAAAATTGGGTTTCAATCTCGATGGAGTCAGTAGGGGTGCCTTGATTGCGCCTTTAAAAGTCCGAATTTGGACTGTTTAAGAATCCCCGTCCCTTTAGGGCTGGGGAGTATCAAGAACGGACAAAATGGGCAAAACGGACACCGAAAACAATTAGAAACCCAGCTTTGGAATATTGCGGATTCGTTGCGGGGGAAGATGAATGCTGATGAGTTTCGGGATTATTGCTTAGGCTTTATTTTCTATAAATATTTATCGGAGCGGCAGGAACTTTTTGCGAATGGCATATTGGCGGAGGTTAACATTCTCAGTCTCTTTAGAGCTGAGAATGTTAATGAAGATTTTACTTCTAATCCTGTGTGCCCCAAGTCACAATCGCACTTCCCCAAGTTAAGCCTGCGCCAAAGCCAGCAAGTGCCAGAATATGACCGGGCTGAATCCGACCATCGCGCACGGCTTCATTGAGGGCGATCGGAATAGAAGCGGCGGAGGTGTTGCCGTAGGTCGCTAAATTGCTAACCACTTTCTCAGGGGCAATTTTCAGACGAGTGGCGACGGCATCAAGGATTCGTTGATTGGCTTGATGTAACACGAACCAATCTATGTCAGATGCGGTTAAGTTCGCCTCAAAGAGTGATTTTTCAATTATTTCTGGGACTTTTCGCACCGCAAATTTATAGACTTCTTGGCCGTTCATCGTGATGGGACTAAATCCGCCTTTGACCACGACAACATTTTCAGACATTTCCTGGGAATCTTCGATAATTTTCAAGTTAAGGCAAGCATTCTGACTGCCATCGGTGCGAAGCTGAAACCCTAACAGTCCGTCAACGGTGTGAGCTTGAATCACAACAGCCCCCGCCCCATCACCAAATAAGACGCAAGTGCGCCGATCGTCCCAATTGACCCAACGGGATAAAATGTCACCACCAATTAAGACAATATTTTTAAAGGTGCCCGTGCGAATGTATTGTGCAGCGGTCACTAACCCAAACACGAACCCGGAACAAGCAGCAGTGAGATCAAACGCGATCGCCTGCCTTGCCCCGATCGAGGCTTGAATTACGCTTGCCGTCCCAAACAAATCGTCCGGCGTAGATGTAGCCAACAAAATCAAATCGACATCCTCTGGATCCAAACCCGCCATTTCCAAAGCCTGCAATGCTGCCGCCGCACTCAACGATGCAAGGGAATCTCCCGGCATAGCCAATCGACGATGACGAATACCCGTTCGACTGGCGATCCACTCGTCAGATGTTTCGACGAAATCACTCAATTCATTGTTTGAGACTGATTGTGTGGGGGATGCAGCACCGCATCCAGTAATGGCAAGTCCAACCTGTTCCAAGATGCGGCTCTCCTTTGTTAACTAGACAAACCTTGACGAAACGAACAATCGATAAAATAAACGTGAAGCAACTGGGAGTATACGATCGTATATTCGCATCACCGTGCAGGGTCTACCCTAATTTCACCACTAGCTTCAACATTCACTTTCAACATTTAATAGCGAGGCCGTCGCCGCAGTGTAGCTGGACTGAATCCGCTGTAAAACGCGATTATCCACAGCTTCTTTAGCGAGTCTAATTCCACTGAACACGGTTCCCGCCTTCGAGCTGCCATGGCCAATGATGCAAATTCCCGCCACACCCAGCAGCAGCCCACCCCCATGCTCAGCATGATCAATGCGGCTCTTGATGCGTTTTAAGTTATGCCGTAAAACGACGGTTCCCAGCTTACCACGCTTCCCTCGGGGCAATTCCTCCTTGAGAATTTGAAGCAAAATGTCACCGACTGCTTCTGCAAATTTAAGCAAGACATTGCCTACAAATCCATCACACACTACCACGTCAAATTGACCAGACAGTACATCACGGCCCTCGGCATTGCCCGCAAACGGGATGTTGGGGTTTGCTCTTAGAAGTTCATTGACCGCTAATGCGAGTTCATTGCCTTTAGAGTCTTCTTCGCCAATATTCAACAGGCCCACGCGTGGTGCGGGATTGCCCAATACGTATTGCGCATAGATAGTTCCCATAAGGGCAAATTGCTCTAGATACTTGGGCCGACAATCAACATTCGCGCCGACATCTAGGACCAGTACAGATTTACCTGGAATCATCGTCGGCAGTACGGCCCCGATCGCTGGCCGATCGATTCCTTTCAACCGCCCCAATCGCAACAGTGCAGCGGCCATTGCGGCCCCAGAGTGTCCGGCAGAAAACACCGCATCGGCCCGTCCTGACTTGACTAAATTCATCGACACGTTGATGGATGCATTCGGCTTACGACGTAAAGCCCGACCGGGTTCTTCGTCCATTTCAATGACGCTATCTGCTGCCACGATTTCGGGTTTCCGATCGCCCCGGTGATCCACTAAGCAGGCTTGAAGTGCTTGCGGATCCCCCACTAATAATATGTCTACATTGAGTTCATCTTGTGCCCTCAATGCGCCTGCCACAATTTCTGCTGGGGCATGGTCGCCACCCATCGCGTCGATCGCA
>JAYUEW010000202.1:0-15438 GCA_043739045.1 Synechococcales cyanobacterium | reverse complement strand
AGGTACACTAGTCCAGTTATTTTCTGCCGCTGCGGGCGATTTGGGACTATGCCGTCTTTTTTGTTGGAAGTTGGAACTGAAGACCTCCCTGCGTCGTTTGTGGCGGATGCGTTGAAACAATGGGGAGATAGGATTCCGAAGAGTTTTGCTAATCTTCAGATCAGTCCCACTTGTCTTAAATTCTACGGAACTCCGCGCAGGCTAGCAGTATTGATCACGGGGCTGCCCTTGCAACAGGCCGACCAAACCGAGGACGTTAAGGGACCCAGTGTTCAGGCTGCGTTCAAAGATGGAGAACCCACCAAAGCCGCCCAAGGATTTGCTCAAAAACAGGGCGTATCGGTTGCAGATTTTCAGGTGCGATCGACGGAAAAAGGCGATTTTATTTTCATCACTAAGCGGTTAATAGGTCGTTCCGTTGCTGATCTGTTAACGGAGCTGATTCCGACTTGGATTATGGGGCTTGAGGGAAAGCGGTTGATGCGATGGGGGGACGGGGATGTTAAGTTTTCTAGACCATTGCAGTGGCTGGTTGCGATGGTGGATGCTGATGTGCTGCCTGTCACGTTGAGCAATGGCGCAGAAGCGACTTACAAAAGCGATCGGATTTCAGCAGGTCATCGGGTCTTGCATCCTGAATGGATTTCGATTCCAACGGCTGAGTCTTACGCGGAAACGCTTCGGAGTGCGTTTGTTGAGGTGGATCCCGATCGTCGTCGTGAGGTGATTGTGCGAGAAGCAACAGCCGCAGGGTCCAGTGTGGGCGGTGTGACCACGATCGATCCCGATTTACTGGAAGAGGTTGTGAACTTAGTCGAATTCCCGTCGGCGGTGATTGGTCAATTTGATGCTAGTTTTTTGGAATTGCCGTCGGAAGTTGCGGTGACGGAAATGGAGAGTCATCAGCGTTATTTTCCGGTGCGACAGACCACTAAATCAAAGGAGATTTTGCCGTATTTCGTCACAATTTCCAATGGGGATCCGGCCAAGGCTGATATCATCGCCCGTGGAAATGAGCGGGTTATTCGGGCTAGATTGTCGGATGGTAAGTTTTTCTTTGATGCCGATCGGACCCTGCCATTGGACGGGTTTCTACCAAAATTAGAGACCTTAATGTTCCAGGCATCCCTCGGTTCAGTGCGTCAGAAGGCCGATCGAATTGTGGCTGTGGCGACCTTGATCGCTCAGCAGTTAGAGCTTGATAGGGACACCACTCAAATAATAGAACGGGCGGCACTCCTAGCCAAAGCCGATCTCGTGACCCAAATGGTGGGCGAGTTTCCAGATCTTCAAGGCGTGATGGGCGAGAAATATGCGCGTCATAGTGGTGAAAATGAAGCCGTTGCGATCGCGATTATGGAACATTATCTGCCAAAGGGAGCCGGAGACGAGCTACCACAAACCATCGCTGGACAAGTCGTGGGCTTGAGCGATCGGCTTGATACCTTGGTCAGCATTTTTAGTCTAAATATGATTCCGACCGGTTCATCGGATCCGTTTGCGTTGCGTCGAGCCGCCAATGCGATTCTTAATATTACTTGGGCGGCAAATTTACCGATCGATTTATTGGCAATGATCAATGCGGTTGTACCCATTTTCTGTGAGCAATACTCTTCTGTGATGAAGCTCACTCCTGACGATTTAAAGCAGCAACTCAAAGACTTCTTTCTTTTACGTATTCAAACCTTACTTAAAGATGAGAACACCATTGATTATGATTTAGTGAATGCAGTCTTAGGTGAAAATGATGGCAAAAATGATCTGGAATATTCCGATCGTGCCCTAACCAACGTGTTGGATGTTCGCGATCGGGCGATTTTCTTACAAACGATTCGCAATGATGGTCGTTTAGCTGCAATTTATGCCGTGATTAACCGAGCCTCGAAGCTAGCGGCAAAAGGAACGATCGGCACCACAGAATTAGATGTGACATCAAACGTGAACCCAGAGCTATTTCAAAAAGATTCCGAACGCAGCTTCTTTGATGCATTGTCGCAACTCGGAACTACGCCAAATCGTAATTATGATGAATCGATCGCAGCGTTAAGTGCTATTGCGCCAAGATTGACTAGTTTCTTCGATGGTGAAGATAGCGTATTGGTCATGGATCCAAATCCTGAGATTAAGCAAAATCGTCTTAATTTATTGGGGATTTTAAGAAATCAAGGCCGCGTTTTAGCTGATTTTGGGGCAATTGTTAAATCCTAGAATCAATACTCTGACTCTCTACACACTCTATACAATAAGTCCGTAATTTCCACTCGATCGCAACCATTGGACTACTTTCGATCGTTCATCCCAATAATTTAGTCTAAATCTAGTACCAGTCCAGAATTCTGGACTCTTTTTCTGGACTGCTTAAACCCTGAAAGTCTTACACAGTAAAGGCTTCAGTGTAAGACTGGCTAAACGGGTTAGTCTCAAGAAAATGGACTTCCAATCGGCCTTGAAAACTTTGACCCACCGATCGCGGAGAACGATCGCGCACAACGATCAAGGCACTGAGGGCATTCCTCGCACCGGATCCGGAAAATGAGATGGTATCCATCAAGCGGCGATTATCTGATGTTGAGAAACTGTTGGAGGGGATGCGATCGTCCAACTAACCCAGTATAGACTCGCTCAAGGTGATGAAAGCTAGTGACAGTAGGGGTTCGATCGTTTTGGGTAGAGTAGGTGTCCTGTGTCCTGTAGGACAAGTCAAATGTGTCCTACAGGACAGGTGATGTTTTAAAATTGAAGCCGCATAACGTTTGTGTCGAGCGGCGACAAGTAACCTTGAACTCAGCACAGAAAATTTGTGCTCGTCCACTGCAAGGAGGTTGTTATGCAGCAATTGCTGGTCAATGCACTTCGATTAAGGTATTTGCCGTTTGAGATGTATGAACGGATTAAACTGCTTAATAGCTCTATACACGTTTTCTCTAGGAATATCTAATTGAATAAGTATGTGGGTTATGAGTAAAATTTTAAGGCGCTCCGATATATAAAAAATTTCAGTTCCAAACACTGCCTTAGACGAAGATTCAGGATCAAAGTGGATTAAATAGTTTCTTGTGTTAATAACTTTATCAATGAAATTATTCTTATCCTCAATAAATTCATCTAAACAGCCTTTCCATACGTCATCAAGCAGAAGTTTTATTCTCTTTCGTTGTGAAAACTCATGACCATACTTTATTCTTCCTTTTAATGAACTGCGATGATCCCTACTAACGTCACTTGGGATACTGTTAATAATTGCACTAGCAATAGGCTCATATTTGTCATTTTCTAGGTATCTACCGCCAAAGACACGCCGATGCAGAGCTTCCAAGCCTTGTGCATAATTTAATAGACGAAATTCCGAATACCCTAAATCTATCGATAAAGTAGCTACATAGAGAATAACTGCTGGATGTAAAATTTCAGATTTTTGGAACCAAGTATTTAGTACAGTACAAAGCTCAGTTCCTAGAAGAGGCAAATTAATTAGTAATTCGCCAGGATGCTTATTGACAGTATCCAAGAAAACATTAGATAGTTTCACATAAATCTGAAATTGCTCCTTAGTTGTTGCATCACTGTCTGTGTAAATGTAAAATTCATCTCCATAACCCACTATTTCACTAGTGGATATTGGAAAACCTGTCGTGACTATCAAAAATTTTCTTAAATTATCAAAATTCTTTAAATACCAATCGAAAGTCTGTGGCTGAGTTGGAGTAAGTCTTAAAAAAGATTTATCGCCTTGCTGCCATTGTAAATTTGTTTTATTGCGATTAAATACATAGTTTGTTTTGAGTTTTGCTTCAATAGAATCTATACTAAATTCTAAATTTTCTGGATATTTATACTCAAGATTAAACTTGGTCGGATAACCTCTATCATCATGTTCATCTTTAAAAGTAAAGCCTGATTTACATAACCATTCATCTAAAAGATTAAACCTAACCTCTGCTGCACTAAAGATGACTTCGTTTTTAGATAAAAAATGTCTTTTCCCAACTATGGCTAAACTTGCAGAATGTGTAGATGTAGACAAATCGAAAGAAAAATCATCTGAATTTGAATTCCAATTTGTACAATTTATTCCAATTAATGTAATAGAGTTACCATCAATTGTTTGCCCCAGCAAAATTTCTTGAGAAGGAAGATCAATTTGACTGCCGAATAAAGCGTGCCGAGGTAGCAAGGAGCCAATTGTTTTAACCTCGATACCCTCGCGCTGATTTATAGACAAAATACCTGTAACTTTCTTGTCGGGATTGTTAGGAAACCACCAATATCCTTCATATCTCTTAGTTTCTACATTCATATCTCAATACTATCTTACCGATAGGCTCACGCTCACTGATTCAATTTTAAGCGCCAACAGGTAACTTCTCGGCTACGCCTTCGCCTAAAACTAAGCTGCAAAGCACTATTAGTCAGAAAGATTCTGTCTATCTGACTAAATTGGAGTGATCGGCAGAACCTTTCCCAATATTAACCCACTAACAAAAGAGAGCGATCGCACTACTGTCCTGTGTCCTGTAGGACGGGTTGGAAGTGTCCTACAGGACAGATAATGCTCTAAAAATTAAGCCGACTTACTCACCATCCGATCGGCAACTCGGGTGCATCTTTTGGTTCGTCGATTCCGGACCACTCGAACGCGCTTCAATGCCTACCCTAGCAGACCGGAAATGTGATCGATTAGGCCCCAAACGCCATTCAGCGTAGCGAGGTTCCGCAATTGGTCCAATCCTGTTAGAGCCTTCTTCTTATCAACAGTACCGTTCTCGCCAGCGAGTTCTGCAATCAATTCATTAAATCTCGCAGTAACCTGCGGATCGTTGACGTGGGCAACCGCATCAGAAAGTTGATTAACGAGAAACGGCAGCGACGCTCCAACTCCGGCTCCTGCCCCTGCACCGATCGAGATCGATCCAGGACCAGCAAATGCCCCGCGTCCGACAGCCATCGGAGTATTGATAATCGTGTTTCCTCGATCGTCAGTCGCTCCAATCACAACGGATCCATTTCCGATATCGCCAGTAACGTTGCCAATGACAACAGAGTCGATTCCTACGTTAAGTTTGCGAGGGGGATTTGCCATTTTGGTTCTTTCGACGAACAGTTATTAGGTAGAAATTTTCTGAATATTCACCCAAATTGGAGTGATAGGGGGAATCTTTCCAAATATCTTGCCATTATACGTAGAAATATTAAAATTGTCAGCCAAATCAACCTTAAAAGAAAATTATTGTGCTGCACTCTGTAACGATCGCCCCTCGATCGCCCTTGTAACGGGGAACTTCCGGAAGTGTTGTGGATGCGATCGGCTTTGCGATCCTCCTTCCATTAAAATTTCTCTCTATTTCCAGTGACCTTTTTGTTGGTATTGATTAAAGTTGGGTTAGCTGCAAGGATTGCTGAAACATATCTTGGTAAAGACGGATTAGGAACGCAGAAATGCCTAGAATTTTTGACAATATTGACCAAAAGCTGCTGCCCAGTTTGCAGAATAGTTTAGAGACGGCAAAGCGGGCTGATTTCTGTGTGGGGTATTTTAATCTTCGAGGTTGGCGGCAACTCGATCGATATGTTGAGAACTTTGCAGGGGAGAGTGGTGCTTGCTGTCGCTTAATGATTGGGATGCATAAGACACCCCGCGCACAGCTTCAGGAGATGCTTTCCCTTTCTGAGTCCGTGAATGAGATTGATATGCAAAGATCTATTTATTTAAAAAAGCAAGTGGCGCAGGAATTTCGGGATCAATTGGTTTATGGTGCGCCGACAAATCAAGATGAGATTGGATTGAAACGATTGAGTCAACAACTCAAGTCTGGGAAGCTGGTTGTGAAGTTATTCTTAAGGCATCAGCTTCATGCCAAGTTGTATTTGGTTGATCAGGGACTGAAAAATTTGCCTGCGATCGGATTTTTAGGAAGTAGCAATTTAACGCTTTCAGGATTGCAATATCAGGGTGAATTGAATGTTGATGTATTAGATCATGATGCGACGATAAAATTGCAAAAGTGGTTTGACGATCGGTGGGTAGATAAATATTGTTTGGATATTTCTCAGGAACTGATTCAGGTTATTGATCAAAGTTGGGTAACACCAGTATCGCCCTATCATATCTATTTAAAAATTGCGTATCACCTGTCTCAAGAAGCTCGAACTGGAATTTCTGAATATCAGATTCCGCGTGAATTTCGCGATAAATTATTTGATTTTCAGAGTGCGGCGGTGAGGATTGCAGCGCAGCATGTAAATAAGCGCGGGGGCGTTTTGATTGGGGATGTGGTGGGGTTGGGAAAGACGATAGTGGGGACGGCCTTGGCGAAGATTTTGCAGGAAGATTCTTTTTTAGAGACGTTGATTATTTGTCCTAAAAATTTGGTGGCGATGTGGAAGGACTATGTAAGCGAATATCGGCTTTATGCTGAAGTTCTATCCATTAGTAACGTACAAAAAGTTTTGCCGAATTTACGCCGCTATCGAGTGGTGTTGATTGATGAAAGTCATAATCTGCGAAACACGGATGGTCGGCGGTATCGGGCTATTAAAGAGTATATTGCGATTAATGAAAGTAAGTGCATTCTGTTAAGTGCGACTCCTTATAACAAAACCTATTTGGATTTGTCGGCGCAGCTTAAATTGTTTATTCCAGAAGATCGAAATTTGGGGATTCGACCAGAGCAGTTGATTCAAAGTTTGGGTGGGACAGAGACTGAGTTTAATCGACGGCATCAGGTGCCTGTCCGATCGCTCAGGGCATTTGAATTGAGTGAATTTGCAGATGATTGGCGAGATTTGATGCGGTTGTATATGGTGCGGCGGACTCGCAGTTTTATTAAAAATCACTACGCAAAAGAGGATGATGCAGGGCGGCGATATTTGCAATATCAAGAGGGTGGGCGGGCTTATTTCCCGAATCGGATTCCACGGACGGCGAAATTTGAGATTGGAGCTACTGAGGTGGATCCCTATGCTCGTTTGTATGCGGATGATGTTGTTTTGATTATTAATCGGTTGAATTTGCCGCGTTATGGATTGGGGAATTATGTTCAGGCGGCGGGGAAGCTGGATAAGTTACTGTTGAGCGATGGGGAGAAGGGGGTGATTCAGGGGTTGTCTCGATCGGGGCGGCGGTTGATGGGGTTCTGTCGGACAAATTTGTTTAAGCGGCTAGAGAGTAGTGGGGTGGCGTTTATTCAGTCTTTGGAACGGCATGTTTTGCGGAATTATATCTATGCCTATGCGATCGAACAGGGATTAGAGATTCCGATCGGGCCTCAGGATGCGTCGCTGTTGGATACGCGAAATGTAGATGAAGATTCTGATTCTTTGTTAGCTTCCTTGTTTGATATTGAAGTGGAGGAAACGGAGAATGATTCGGTGCGGGAGGTTTTAGATACTTCAGAAACGGATTATCGGGCGAGGGCGGCTGAGGTTTATCAGCAATATGCGACGAAGTATCGAAAACGGTTTAAATGGATTCGATCGGGGGCGTTTACGAAGCAATTAGGGAAGGATTTGTTGGCGGATGCGAAGGCGTTGATTGGGGTGTTGGGAGATTGTGGGGAATGGGAGCGGCGGAAGGATAGTAAGTTGATGACGCTGTTGGGGTTGGTTCAGACTCAGCATCCAGAGGATAAGGTTTTGGTGTTTACGCAGTTTGCCGATACGGCGCGGTATTTGGAGTCGGCGCTGAGGGCAGAGGGGGTCGATCGGTTGGCGATGGCTTCAGGAGATTCGGCGAATCCGACGGAGATTGCTTGGCGATTTAGTCCGGGGAGTAATGGCAAACTAAATCGGTTTAAATCTGAGGATGAGTATCGGGTTTTAATTGCGACGGATGTGTTGAGTGAGGGCCAGAATTTGCAGGATTGCGCGATCGTGGTGAATTATGATTTGCCTTGGGCGATTATTCGATTGATTCAGCGGGCGGGGCGGGTCGATCGGATTGGGCAACAGGCGAGTGAGATTTTGTGTTATTCGTTTTTGCCTGCGGTGGGCGTGGAGCGATTGATTAATTTGCGGGGACGGTTGCGGCAACGGCTTCGGGAGAATGCGGAGGTGGTGGGGACGGATGAGGCGTTTTTTGAGGGGGTTTCGGATGATGTGATGTTGGATTTGTATAATGAGAAGTCTGGGATTTTGGATGAGGATGAGGATTCTGAGGTGGATTTGACTTCGGAGGCGTTTCAGATTTGGAGTGATGCGACGGATAAGAATCCGAAATTGAAGAAACAAATTGAGAATTTAGAAAATGTGGTGTTTTCGACCCGCGAATATCAGCCGGAACCGATGAAGCCGGAGGGGGTGCTGATGTATATGCAGACGGCAGACGGTGGGGATGCGTTGGCGTGGGTCGATCGCGACGGCAATAGTGTGACGCAATCTCAGCTTGCAATTTTACGCATGGCGGCTTGTGAACCGGGGACGATGGCGATCGATCGGGATGATCAGCATCATGGGTTGGTGTTGGCGGGGACGACGATTATTGCGGAGGATGAGCAGAATATGGGCGGGACGCTGGGGCGCAAGTCGGGGGCGAAGTATCGGGTTTATCATCGGTTGCAGCGGTATGTGCAGTTGAATCCTTTGTTTCAGACGGAGAATTTGGTGAAGGCGATTGATGATTTGTATCGGTATCCTTTGTTTCAGTCGGCGGCGGATACCTTGAATCGACAGCTTAAGGGTGGAATTGAGGATGCGGAGTTGGCGGAGTTGGTGGTGGCGTTGAAGATGGACGATCGGTTTTGTATTGTGCAGGAGGATGGGCAGCAGCGGGAACCTCAGATTATTTGTTCGTTAGGTTTGTTTCAGGGAAAATAGAGTGCATTAAGAAAATGAGGTTTACTATGGCGGAAATTGCGATCGACCATGATCAGAATTTTAAAGAATTGATTTCGACATTCTTTATTGAGTTTCTTGAACTGTTTCTACCTGAAATGGTAGAGACGATCGATTCTGGATCAATTAAATTTCTTAAACAGGAGTACTTTGTTGATCTTGTGGAAGGAGAGGAGAAAATTATTGATTTGTTAGTTGAGGTGAAACAATCGGGTATTGATGCGACGTTTTTAATTCATGTTGAGCCGCAATCGACAAGCCGATCGATCTTTCCTGAACGAATGTTTTTCTACTTTGCGCGACTTCATCAGTTCCATCGAAAACGAATCTATCCAATCGCGATCTTTTCCTATGATCAGCCTCAGAAAGAAGCAAAAAGTAGCTATGGCGTGGAGTTTCCCGACTTCAAAGTTCTCGAATTCAATTTCAAATCAATCCAGTTGAATCGACTAGATTGGCGCGATTATCTCGACCGATCAAACCCTGTAGCAGCTGCGTTGATGTCAAAGATGCGGATTGCTGAGGGCGATCGTCCGAAGGTGAAAGTGGAATGTCTCAGGTTAATGGTGACATTAAAGCTAGATCCAGCAAAAAGTCGGTTGATATCAAAATTTGTAGACACTTATTTACGTCTGAATGTCCAAGAGGAAGAAACGTTTCAGGCAGAAATTGCTAAACTAGAACCACAGCAAAGGGAGACTATCATGTATACAATGACGAGCTGGGAAGAGAAAGGGATGGAGAAGGGGATGGAGAAGGGGATGGAGAAAGCATCTCGATCGCTTATTCTCCGGTTACTGACTCGAAAGATTGGCTCTGTTAGTGATATCTGTCGCACTCAAATTAATAACCTCTCGATCGCGCAACTAGAATTATTGGGTGAGGATTTATTGGATTTTGGAACGATCGTAGATTTGACGACTTGGCTAGAAAATCATGGATGAACTAATCCATACAACAATGCATTGCTAAGGTTTTAACAGGTGTAGTAGGAGTACGATCGGTTTTGTGTTGTGCCGGAGGATGGGCAGCAGCAGAAACTTTAGGTTATTTGTTCTCTGGAATTATTTAAGGGGAAGTAGGTTCGGTTTGGTGGATGATGGGTAAAATTAGGTGGGCAAGCTTCTTGTTCTTTTCCCCTTTAGCCCGGATTTTTATGACTTTTGATTTTCAGAGCAGTCGTCAGTATTTGCAGGGCTTTGAGTTTCAGACTTTGTTTCTGGAGAAGCTGAATTGGTCTAATCCTACGTCGAAACGGGTGGAGCCGATCGTGGTTGAGGATGTGACGTATCGACGGAGGATGATTGCGCAGGTTGCTGGCGTTGCGGTGTATGAGGTGGTGGCGGGACAGGTGCCGGGGGAGAGGGTGCGGCAGGAGATTTATCGGCAGACGGTGGAGATTTCGGCTGAGCATTTGTTGATTTTTGTGGATGACGATCGATCGCAGAGCTATTGGTATTGGGTGAAGCGGGATGGGAAGAAGGAGGTGGCGCGGCATTTGACCTATTACAGGGGGCAGTCGGGGGATCTGATTTTAGGGAAGTTGGGGGCGTTGGTTTTTGAACTTGAGGATTTTGAGCAGGGCGCTCCGAGGGTAGTCGAGGCGGCGCGGAAGTTGCAGGAGGCGTTGGATGTTGAGAAGGTGACGAAGAAGTTTTATGCGGAGTTTAAGGAGCATTTGGAATGGTTTGTATTGCAGATTGAGGGGATTGGGGATGAGAACGATCGGCGTTGGTATGCGTCGGTGATTTTGAATCGATTGATGTTTGTATATTTCTTGCAGAAGAAGGGTTTTGTGGATGAGAACCCGAAGTATTTGGGGAATAAGTTTGAATTGTTTGAGGAGCGGAATTTTTATGCTGATTTTTTGAAGGTGTTGTTTTTTGAGGGGTTTGCGAAGGCGGCTCCTAATCGATCGGCTCAAACTAATCAGACTTTAGGTGAGATTAAGTATTTGAATGGTGGGTTGTTTGCGAGACATTGGATTGAGAAGAAGTATGAGATTTCGATCGCAAATGAGGCGTTTGGGAAGACGCTGACGTTGTTTGAACGATATTCGTGGAATTTGGATGATTCGCCCGGTGGGAAGGATGAGGAGATTCGTCCGGAGGTGTTGGGATACATTTTTGAGAAGTACATTAACCAGAAGGAGTTTGGGGCTTATTATACGCGGCCTGAGATTACGGAGTATCTGTGCGATCGGACGATTAATAAACTGATTTTGGACAAGGTGAATGCGGAAAAGCGGTGGCAGTTTGGGTCGATCGAAGAACTCCTCTTCAATCTCGACGGCGATCTATGTTTGTTCCTATTGGAAGAGATATTGCCGAAGTTGTCACTTTTAGATCCGGCTTGTGGGTCGGGTGCGTTCTTGGTGGCGGCGATGAAGACGTTGATTAATGTGTATGCGGCTGTGATTGGTCGGATTGAATTTGTGAAGAGTCCAGCAATCACTAAATGGTTGCAGACTATACGAGGGCGTGGTGAGAAGCTATCGGTTCAGTATTACATTAAGAAACGAATTATTACGGACAATCTCTATGGTGTGGACATCATGGAGGAGGCGACGGAGATTACGAAGTTGCGGTTGTTTTTGGCGTTGGTGGCTTCGGCGACGACGTTGGAAGAGCTGGAGCCGTTGCCGAATGTGGATTTCAATATTATGGCGGGGAATTCGTTAATTGGTTTGATTCGGGTGGATGAGGATGGGTTTAATGGGATTGGCAGTGATGATATGCCTCTGTCCAAGATGATGGCAGCTAATGATTATCGACGAATTCTAGAACGTAAAAATGCATCAATCAAACTCTACAAAGAACATGCTTTTCTATCGGGTAAATTACTGGGTACTGATCAAGGAGATCGACTTCAAAGTATCAAGACAAATATTGAACACGAAGATAAAGATGCATTACCAAAATTAAACGCACTCTTGTTTGATGAGTTTGGGCGGTTGAAGATTAAGTATGAGCAGGCGCAGGCGACGGGGAAGGCTACGAAGCGGTTGCTAAATCAGGCGGATATTGACAGGCTGAAACCGTTTCATTGGGGTTATCACTTTGATCAGGTGATGGAGCGGGGCGGGTTTGATGCGATCATTGCGAATCCACCGTGGGAAGTGTTTAAGCCGAATGCGAAGGAGTTTTTTGCAGAGTATAGCGACCTTGTGACTAAGAAAAAGATGGACATCAAGGCATTTGAGAAACATCAAAAGGAATTGCTACAGGATCCAGAAATTGCATCGGCTTGGGCAACCTATCAAAGTCAGTTTCCCTACGTGAGTTCTTATTTCAAATCGGCAGATCAGTATAAGAATCAAATCTCTGTGGTGAATGGGAAGAAGGCTGGAACAGATACTAATCTATATAAGTTATTTCTGGAGCTATGTTTCAATCTCCTTAAGCCTTCTGGCGAATGTGGGATTGTGATTCCCAGTGGAATTTATACAGATTTGGGCTGTAAGCAACTCAGAGAAATGCTATTCAGTCAAACTCAGATAACAGGGCTTTTCTGTTTTGAGAATCGGAAAGAGATTTTTGAAGGAGTTCATCGAAGTTTTAAATTTGTCGTTCTAAGTTTTGAGAAGGGCAGTTCTACGAAATCTTTTCCAGCGGCATTTATGCGACACGACGTTCAAGATCTCACCTCATTTCCAAGCTCTGATGATGTCGTAATCGATGTGGAGCTAGTGCGAAAACTATCGCCTGATTCTATCTCTGTGATGGAGTTTAAAGGCGATCGGGATATTGAAATTGCCAACAAACTCTTCCAATTCCCAAAACTCGGCGAACAACTGCCCGACACTTGGAACCTCAAGCTTTGTAATGAGTTTCATATGACCAATGACAGTCATTTGTTTAAGCAGGAGCCTGGAATCGATCGGCTTCCACTGTATGAAGGCAAGATGATTCATCAATTTAATCACAAATGGGGAGAAGCAAAATACTGGATTTCCGAGAATGAAGGGCGATCTACTTTGCTTGGGAAGCAGAATGAAGAATCTCAGAATCTAAATTATCAGAAATATCGTCTAGCTTTTAGGGAGATAGCACGAAATACAGATACAAGAAGTCTAATAACATCACTTCTACCAATAAATGTATTTGCAAATCATAAATTGATGCTAAGTGATTTGCGAAATTCTACTATAGATAATAGTGAAACATTATACTTATGTGCCGTATTAAATTCCTTTGTAGTTGATTCTATTATTCGTCAGAGAATTGCGGCAACAATTTCCATGTTCATCTTTTACCAAACGCCCGTCCCCCGCCTCACCAAAGCCGATCGCACCTTTCAACCGATCGTCGATCGTGCCGCCAAACTAATCTGTACCACCCCCGAATTCGATGATCTCGCCACAGAAGTCGGACTCGGCAACCATACCAACGGCGTGACTGACGAAATTGCAAGAGCCAACCTCCGCGCCGAACTCGACGGCATCATCGCCCACCTGTACAACCTCACCAAAGTTGAATTTGCCCACATTTTGAGCACATTTCCGATCGTCCCTGAAGCCACTAAAGATGCCGCCCTCCAAGCCTACCGAGACTTCACACCCCCACAAACAGAACCCGAAATCCTGCACCTCCTCCAACAAGGCGAATCAAACACCGTTGAATTCAAATCCACCGCCCGCTGGAACCTCCGCGAAAACAAAAAAGACCGCACCATGGAAGAAGTCATCCTCAAAACCATCGCCGCATTCCTCAACACCCAAGGCGGAACCCTACTCATTGGCGTTGCAGATGATAGCTCGATCGTCGGTCTAGAACTCGATTATCAAACGTTTAAAAAACGCGATCGGGATGGATTTGAACTCTGGTTAATGGGCGATCTATTGCTAAAAGAAATGGGAAAAGCGATCGCCCCTTATTTGACCGTCACGTTTCATAGTGTCGATCATAAGGATATTTGTAGAATTGCGATCGTCCCTGCACCAGAACCTATTTATGTTGATATCCGCGACAAATCTGGTCAACTCTGCGAAACCTTCTTCATCCGCACCGGAAACTCCACCAACAAACTCGAAAAACCCAGTGAAATCACGAAATATATTAAACAACGATAGGGATAAATTAGTATAAATTAATTAATTCCCTGCCCTCACTGAAACTTGGCAGCTTAAAATGAAAAACACGATCGGCTATAATCAGTTTATCTAAATCTGAGAGCAACATGTTTAACCAGCTCACGATCGCACAAGCGCAAGAACGTTTGCCAGAACTGTCAACAACGCTCCAAAGTAGTCCTACAGTCATCACGAAAGATGGTCAACCTGTGATGATCGCCTTTAGCATTGAAAACTTCATGTCTTTCCTCGAAACAGCCGATATTTTGGGTGACTTAGAATTCATGCAGCAATTAAATACTGGAATATCCCAAGCAAAGCGTGGAGAATACTCTGATTTAAATGATATTCGTGCTGAGTTAGGACTGTAAGACGATGAGCTATCGGATTGTTTTAACGGCTGAAGCCAAACAACTTCTCGCACGAATTCAAGATCGACGAGAACAAGGTATTCTCCTGACACGCTTGGAACAATTAGCCGAGAGTCCCGAGCAGCAAGGGAAACCACTTCGGGGTGATTTGACTGGCTATCGAAGTATTCGGGCGATCGGTCAGCGTTACCGAATCATTTATCAAGTTTTAGAAGATCAAGTTTTAGTCGTCGTTGTCGCAATGGGACGACGAAAGGATGGCGATCGTCAAGATGTCTATGAACTTGCAAGCAAACTCGTTGCAGTTTTTCAGTTAGAACAATTTTTAGACGACGACCAACCTGAATAACTCGCAGCATCAGACCAAAACTCCTGCGATCGTCCTTACTTGCTCTGCCCAAGTTGTCGTATGGTTCGCCATTGACCTACGATCGGCTTCATGTTGCCAAGTGTCTTCCCATCTACGATGCCACGAAGAAAGTTGACGCTGAATTTGGGCTAACTCGAAAGCATTATCGAAATCTAAATCAACCGCAGTTAGTTCTAAAAATGATTTAGTTTGTCGAACGATCGAAAGGGTTTGGGCACTATTCTCTACAGTCCGACTGAGTGTTGCAATTTGCAGAAAATTAGTCGCTAAACGTTCTAGACGAACAGAGAGCCGATCGCAGCGAAATGCCAATTCTTCGGGAGTCCAATTATTCATACGCCTCCTAATAATTTGTAGACAATAGCTTTCACTTGTTCACGAATTATGGGATCCAAAATCTCCATCGCCCGATTTTGTTTAGGTCGAAGATTGACCATAGATTCATAAAAAATGTCTTGAGAAAGTGGATTCCAGCTTGCACCCCAGATGTCGTACTGGTGACTTCCACTCTCCAGAAGCAAATCTTCGCAATCAGAATGCATCTCCCCACCACCCGCTAATCGCTGGAGACGGAGATCGACGGTAGTTTTGATGTAGAACCGATTGGCTTGCAACATTTCTGTGATTTGAGTACTGGTGGCAGGTTTAGATAGGAGGTGAATAATCACCGAAAAACCTCACCTGAAAATGGATAGATCCATTAGACCTCCTGCGAAAGTATCATGAAATCGTCTGTTCTAAAGATAAACTAAGCTCATAATTGTAAATCCCTGCAATTAAATTTAACCTTAATCCAA
>JAYUEW010000201.1:0-25941 GCA_043739045.1 Synechococcales cyanobacterium | reverse complement strand
GGCCAATGAGGTGGCTCGTTATCTAGGTATCGAACTCACTCCTATGATTCGGAAGAGTTTTGCTGATGGTGAGATTTATGTTCAGATTTTAGAATCGATCCGTGGGTGTGATGTCTACATCATGCAGCCGACTTGTCGTCCGGTAAATGATCATCTAATGGAACTGATGATTATGATTGATGCTTGCAAACGAGCATCAGCGAGACAAATTACGGCAGTGTTGCCCTATTACGGTTATGCTCGTGCCGATCGCAAGACCGCCGGACGTGAATCTATCACCGCTAAACTCGCTGCAAATCTTTTGACAAAAGCCGGAGCGAATCGGATTATCGCGATGGACTTGCATTCCTCTCAGATTCAAGGATATTTTGACATTCCAGTGGATCATGTCTACGGATCCCCCACTATTGTGGAATATATCAAAAGCAAAAATCTAGAAGATCTCGTCGTGGTTTCGCCCGATGTCGGTGGAGTTGCCCGTGCCCGTGCCTTTGCCAGCCGTCTTGGAGATGCCCCCCTAGCCATTATTGACAAGCGTCGTCAAGCCCACAATGTCGCAGAAGTGATGAATGTGGTAGGTGATGTTCGAGGCAAAACAGCGGTGTTGGTCGATGACATGATCGATACGGCTGGAACCATTACTGAAGGCGCACGGGTATTACGAGAACAGGGCGCGCGTCAGGTCTATGCTTGCGCGACTCATGCGGTGTTTTCACCCCCTGCGATCGAGCGTCTATCTAATGGTTGCCTGGAGGAGGTGATTGTGACGAATACGATTCCGATCGAGCCGGAAAACCGATTCCCGCAATTACGAATTTTGTCTGTAGCCGGATTAATTGGTGAGACGATTTCACGGGTGCATGAGGATTGTTCTGTAAGTAGCATGTTCCGCAACTAACGGATCCCTTACTAAATGCGTAACCAATAATCCGTTGATTTGGTTTAAAACCTAAAGAGCTAAAGTCACTCGCCTGATTTTGGCTCTTATTTTTATGATTTACCTGTTATTGATGATTTTTGAATCCTTATTGCTTTTTTAAGTGAATTAAAATAGTTCACTACGAATTCTCCACAGAATAGTATTGGGTTCAATTTGACTTAAAACATCTTGAATCACCGTATTTGCACCCTGATCGCCCCAAGTACAGCCCCGTTCTAGATACACTTGGGCAGCCCTACCCACTGCATAAGCGCCATACCCGGCCACTCCAGCTTGTACCGCCGCAACACCCGCATAACTTCCGATCGGCATCTCACTCGACACAGCGCTGACTACTTTCCCTGCACTTAACACAATGCTGCTACAGACTTCTCCGACCAGCATCCCCAACGAACTACCAACGATCGCCGTTAACACCCGTCCTGCTTCATAGCGTGTTAACGGAAAGCCATACAATTCCCCTAAGGCCCGAATCATAAGCAAATCACTCACCGTTCCGCCAATCCAATCAAGCCCTGGAATTGGATTAGCTGCGACGGCTATGGCCTTATATCGAACAAATTTCCAAATCAACGCTTCCGCCTCAGTTTCGCGGGCCGCCACAATAGTCTCCACCATTCGTTCTTCTGCCGATCGGGCTTGAGTTAAGGCGTTTAACGCTAAAAGCGATTGTCCTTCTTGGTTCAAAATCGCCAAAATCTTCGCTTTCAATTCACCAATCTGCGGTGGAAATTTTTCCCATTCAAAACTAATCGAACCATCGGGCTGCTCAATTCGGACCTGCATAGGCGCAGGATTAGCCGCAATTAACACGATCTCATCCCGAGATAAAATTTGTCGTAGGGAATTGCCTTCTCCAATAAAACTCTCTAAACTAGCCAGACTTTCATAAATTTCATTGCGCTGCCGATCGGGATATAAGTCAATTTTGTTAAAAACTAGAATCAAGGGTTTTTGGGCCGATCGTAAGTCACACAAGGCCTTAAATTCAGTCCGGGTTAAATCACCCGACACAACAAACAAGATCAAATCAGCCTGCTGTGCCACATCTCGCGCCATTTCGGCCCGCGCTTGCCCATCAATTTCATCTAGCCCCGGCGTATCTATTAATTCAATTTGCGCCGTGGCGACGTTGGTCGTTGCGATCGCACTACTCTCCGTCAACAGTCCACCGGGCTTCCATTGAATTACCCGAGGCGTTTGAGTAACACCATTAATTGGCCCAGTCTCCAATAAATCTTCACCCAGCAGCGCATTAATCACCGCTGATTTCCCCCGACTCACCAACCCAAACACAGCGAGTCGAACAACGTTACGATCAATTTTGGTGAGCGTTGTATTCAGTTTGGCCAGTTCAGCTTCGAGTTGGGTTTCGAGCCGTGGATTAGGCATTCGCTTTTTAGCCGATCGTAAGTGTTGCGAGTAGCTCACCACCGTTTGGCGCAGACTCGCACGAGCACGATTAATAGGAGATGAGGGGCGAAATTCAGTCACGATCGTTGTTGTCAAATCATTTTGCAAAACAATGGACGAACCACACTCTATGAAACAGGTTTGGTTAGAGGCGGATCGATCGGGATCTCCATGTAATAAAGTACACTCCGACCTGTAACTGGGAACATTCGAGATCTGACATATTCGATAGCATAGGTATCTAAGACAGGATAACCAGTACTCTGAATAATACTTGGCTCAGATACAAATTTTCCTTGGCCATCTAATGCAATTCCTACGATCGCTTTGCCATTAGTCTCTTTTCTTGCCTTTACCTTCTGGGCATAATCAGGAATCACTGCAACAGGCTGTTTATCAACTTGTACAGGGTAAGGAAGTGTTTTCGTAGGAGTATCAACTGGAAATGGTTGAGGTTGTTGATTTGGATTACTTTTGTAAATTTCGTTCTCTTTTGAATCTGGCTTAGTCTGCCAATTGCCGATCGCCTTGTTTAGGTTCACCCCGATCGTCGGGCCAGTTTTCATCGAGTCAAAGTCATAGTTTTTAGGGTTGGCGGCAATTATTTCTTGATTACTCGGGCGGGGTGTGGCGGCTGGAAGTGGCGTAGCTGAAGGGGCGGGTGATGTGGGTTTCCCAGTCTCTCCACTCGGAGGCATGGGAGTAGTCGAAGGTAGATCTCCAACAGGTTTGGTTGACCTTGCACTATCGGCGAGCTTCTGATCCTCTACTTGTTTGGCCGCGACTTTTCTAGCAATCTCTAGTTCTAATTTCTTTCTTTCAGCTTCTAACGACAAAATATTTCCACTACTGGTGTTGCCGCTATTGGTGTTGCCACTATTGATGACCGACGAACTATCATTTGTGTAGACATCAGCAAGAGACGATGAGCTGCTCGACGAACCAAAATTAATCCCAGGTGTAAATGTAGTTCCCGAATCAAGGGGTGGCATGGACGGTGAGGGAATGGATGGAGTAATTAAGCCCGCGCCACTCGGTAAAAGCGTCCCAGCAGGAAACTCAGATTGGGTCACATTAGGCGGAACTAGGGACAATTCTTGAGGGCTTAGCTGCACTACAGGGGTGTCCATAATGCGGGGCTGGTCATCTTTACCCATAATAATAGGCAGCCCTAAGAAAAAAATTGCATGGGCCAAAATTGCACCCCCAAATGCGATCGTCATCGGCTGCTTGAAAATCTCAGGGACTGCCTCCGTCCACTGCTCTGAATTCGACCAACCTGCATTCATCCGACTCATAAAACAGCACTCCCAGTCTCTCTCGCCAACACAATACAGGATTTCAGACAAGACAGAATAATAAAGATAGTCACCCCAATCTCTAAGATGCGGTAACGAGTTTCACAGACGAAGACTGAAGCCATAAAGTTGCCGAACAGACTTACCAATTCTGCCATTACACCATGCAACCTCTTCCCATTTTATGTAAACACATGTAAACTTACGATAACATTCTATAAGATTGCTTACAACGGTCTTATTCAAGAGTGAACGCGAAAAGTGAGGATGAGGCGGCAAGTTTTGCAGTCCTCATCCTTTTTTGTTGTTTACATTATTTCAAGAAAAGCTGTAACTTTTTGACTGGAAGTCCTATTAAAACGGAATGTCATCGAAGTCAGGCTCTGCCGCAAGCGGGGGACTAGCTTTTGGAGCTTTCGATCGGGTGGAGGCCGGGAACCCTGTCGATGCTGGAGGACGATCGACGATGGGGGGCGCGCTAATATCCGTCATGCCGAGACTATAAATTTTTGAAGCCGTCAGTTCAGCCTGCTTTTCCTTGAAACCCTCAGGCCGATCGACCGAATTCATAGACAAACGGCCCTCAATCACGACCCGATCGCCCAGTTGATAAGACGTTTGCATCTCTTGGGCCAGATTTCCCCAACCCACAACTTTAAGCTTAG
This sequence comes from Synechococcales cyanobacterium, assembly GCA_043739045.1. Taxonomy (GTDB): domain Bacteria; phylum Cyanobacteriota; class Cyanobacteriia; order Leptolyngbyales; family Leptolyngbyaceae; genus JAAFJU01. The sequence continues at coordinate 21,625 of JAYUEW010000201.1, read as the reverse complement.
CAGGTGGGTCTTCTGGACGCTGTCCGGGGAATTGAACTTCCATATCTGCGATGGCTGTTTGGTTGTCTTGGGTGTAACGCAATTGAGGCGGACGGATAACTTCCGCCATGATGATGCAGCTATTCATAAACTAGAAATTTTGAGGATAGGGCGCAATAGTTTCCATGATGACATGGCAAGTTTGATGTGAGAAAGAGAAAATTAACGATCGGAAGCCAAATTCCTAAATTCAATTTGGGTTCAATAGTGTTCAAGAACCCGATCGGACCCGGTGTCCAATGTCTCGGCGATAGTATATCCCATCAAATTGGATGGACTCGATCGCAGCGTAAGCTTTATTGAATGCCGCATCGAAGGTTGGAGCGATCGCCCCAACCCCCAAAACCCGCCCGCCATCGGTGACTAAAACATCTTTTTTCTGATACGTTCCAGCGTGAAACACCAATGAGTCTTGAGCTTCGGCTTCAGCAATTCCAGTAATCGCTAATCCTTTTTTGTATGCGCCGGGATAGCCGCCAGAAGCCGCCACAACACAAGCAGATACGTCAGACTTCCAGGTCAAAGGTCCAAACGTGGATAGACGACCTTCTACGCAAGCCAACATAATTTCATGCAGCGGGGTTTCCAAAAGCGGCAAAATAGCCTGAGTCTCAGGATCGCCAAAGCGACAATTAAATTCAATGACATTGAGCTTTCCCGTGGGACTGATCATCAATCCAGCGTAGAGAATCCCGCAATATTGAATACCGCGTCGTTTTAATTCAGCGATCGCAGGCTCCAAAACTTGGGTTTGAACTTGAGCCATGATTTCGGGCGTGGCGATCGGGGCCGGAGCATAAACGCCCATGCCTCCTGTATTTTCGCCCGTATCACCTTCGCCGATACGCTTGTGGTCTTGGGCAGGTAACAAGGGAAGAATGGTCTCACCATCCGTTACAGCTAGAACAGACACTTCCTCGCCTATTAAGCATTCTTCAATCACCACCTGTTCACCAGCAGCCCCAAAGAGTCCGCTAAAGCAACCTTCTAGTGCTGCGATCGCCTCATTCCCTGTCATGGCAACCGTAACGCCTTTACCCGCCGCCAGTCCATCCGCCTTAATTACAATGGGCGCGCCTTCAGTTTCCACGTAAGCGCGGGCAGATGGCAGATCCGTGAATACAGCAGATTTGGCCGTGGGAATATTTGCGGCCTGCATCAAATCTTTTGCCCAGGCTTTGCTCGCTTCGATTTGTGCCCCGGTTTGACTAGGGCCGAAAACTTTAATATTTTTACGTTGCAAGAAATCTGTAATGCCAGCCGCCAACGGAATTTCTGGGCCAACTACCACAAGAGCAACATTATTCACCGTACAAAACCGGGCAATGCCTTCAAAATCATCCTGAGTTAAAGGAAGGTTCTGACACCTGGGAAGCGTTGCAGTTCCGCCATTACCAGGAACGCATATCACCTGGATTGATGCGTCTTGAACCAACCGCCACGCGATCGCATGTTCTCGTCCACCGTTACCCACCAGCAAAACTTTCACAGATTTCCTCACTTCACATCAACCAATCCAGGAACTTCGAGTCGTGCTCAAAGCTCATTACTCAAAGCTAATCACTCAAAGCTAATTAATAGTATCATCGGGCCTTAACAGATGTACGATCCCACAGACTGCATGAAGCCAAAAAAAACAACATTCCTGCTGCTCCTTTCCAGTCTGCTACTGGGATCCAATAGCTTGGCCGCTACACCGATGATCAGCCGTGAGGTCGAATATCCGCCGGTAACAGCACCCGATCCCCAGCGTTTCCCCCCAAATCCACTAGAAAAAGTACTACCGGATCCATTAATAAGCGATCCCCAATTACTGATCGAACCACGCCGATCGCTCAATGATCTAGAAAAAGAAAAACTACGATCGGCCTTGGATGCGCTCCATATTGAGGGAAAAGCACAATTTGCCCAGAAAAAACCCGATGAAGCATTTCTAATTTGGTTTCGGGAGCTTCGACTGCGGCGAGTTCTAGGATTTCGAGAGGAAATTTTTGCGCTGGCCAAAATCGGTGAAATTGCTTGGCAAAATAATCGGACTCGCGATTTACGGGATATCACCGAACGGCTTCAAGTCATTCAGATTAAAATCCAGCCGCAGTCTAATCCAGCTATTCCGAGTCCCATATTCGACGAAGCTAGTTTTCCTGAACTAAACGAATATTTAGCGATCGCCTATCAAGTCCTGCGTGCGCCTCAGCTTGCACTTTCCATCTATGAACCTCGGCTTCAAAGCCTGCGATCGAATGCCTTGCCCAATAGCTTGCCAATTAATCCGATCGAACTCTTTAAAACCCTTAATTCCATTGGACTGATCCACCTCGACTGGTTTCGGTATACCAAAGCTCAGCGGACCTATCAAGATCTACGGGAACTCTCTCGCCTCGCACAAAACCCGGCCAGCGAGGCACTCTATTTAATTCAACTGACCTATATTGCTGAGCAGAATAATCAGCCCAAAGATGCGATCGGGCCATTGCAAGATTTGATCACCCTTTACGCCGCCCAACCCGAAGTCCAACCCGCATTAACCTTGCGCCTTGCTGAAAATTATGACAAAGCTCAAGACTCAGGCAATGCAGAAAAGAACTATCAAACAACCTTTACGCTCAGCCAAACTCTAAGTCAAAACTCCTATGGCAGCAACGCACTGTTTGCCTTGGGCGATCTGTATCGCCGCACCGAGAGGTTTCCTGCTGCCGAACAGGTTTACGACTTTCTAGTTGATTCAGAACAAGCCGTCTACAACTTACACAATGCAATGAAAGCCTCGGATTCCTTGGGGCAAATGCGCGATCGACAGCAAAATTATCCCGGTGCGATCGTTGCCTATGAACAAGCAACCGCGATCGCCCAACGCCTCGCCATTAGCCCCGATCTAATCCAACCGCTTCGGAAACGCCTTGAAATTGCCCGTAAAAAATCAAACCTAACTCCCTAAATCGTCCAAAGGAGTTAGCCGTGTATCAACCCCAGTCAATTAAGCCATTCCATTTTCAATCGCCCAACGAGCAAGCTCCGTCCGGTTGTGTAGCATGGTTTTGCCTAGCATATTACTGACATGACTTTCAATGGTCCGCTGACTCACATTCAGTTCTTCAGCAATTTCTCGGTTCCCCATGCCTCGGGCTACAAATTGGACTACCCGAAGTTCCGTGGGAGTCAATTCGACATCAAATGGGACTTTGATTTTGGGGGATGAGTCTCCCCCCTTTGAATCTTTATGCTGAATCAGACGCGATGCCTGCTTCAACGAAGACTCAACTTGAGCCACTAGCTCTTCTGGCTCAAAGGGCTTGACCATATAGACATCAGCCCCAATGTTTAGCCCCTTGACCCGATCCTGGCTTTGTCCTTTTGCAGAAAGGAAAAGAACTGGAATCCAACTGGTTTTTGGGTCCGATCGAATGGCACTGACTAAGGAATATCCATCCATTTCCGGCATCATGACATCACAAATGATCATATCCGGGGTCTGCTGGTCTAAGACTCCCAAGGCTTCTCGGCCATTCTCAGCCGTAACAACCTCATAGCCTCGAAACTCCAGGTAGTCCTTCACCAACAAAATGAGATTGGGGTCATCGTCGATGAGCAGTAGCTTTTTCTGTGTCCCATTGTTGGTGTCCTTCATTTTGACTTGCGTTACCTGGATATTAAAAAAGTTTACGCTTGTAGGAAATTCCCACAATTATTTGTATCATTGCGTCATCGTAGAGGACTACGGATGTTGTGCTATGGATCGCCTGCCGTGGTAAGACAGATATCTAAAAAGATACCCACATGGTGATAAAAATATCTCACAGTGGTAAAATGCATAGTACAACCTTATGCTTAAACAGAAGACTTAGTTGAACGAATCTAACTAAATTCACAGAGCGGGAACGAAATCCAATTTAGAGTTGCATTGTAATGATTACTGCCTCATATTATATACGGCTTAACCTCATTACTTCTATGAACCCTAGGGTAAGTCTATCGTAGGTTGAGTTTGTGGTAGAGGATGAGCCAAAAATACATACTCCTCGACAATTTGATTGTTCAGTAAATGCTCTTGAATAATCCGCTCAATCACCTCTGGAGTTATGGCGCGATACCAGACACCATCTGGATAAACAACTAAGATTGGCCCTTGGGTACAGACCCGCAAACAATTGGCTTTGGTCCGAAACACACAGCTTGGCCGATCGATTTGGGGCACATCTAGTTTCAGGTCTTGCAGACGGCGCTTCAGATAGTCCCAAGCGATAACTCCTTCTGCTTGACTGCAACAGATAGGTTTACTGGGGTCGGCGCAAATTAAGATATGCCGCTGAATATGTTGGAGACCTAACTTTTGGACCCGAGAGGCGAGGAATTCTTCGTTATGGGTTTGATGGGGGTGTGTGGTGTTCATTTTGCTGTGACGGGGACTTGAGTGAGTAAGCGATCGACAATAGATCTGGCCTGACGACCACTAGCCGGAATTAAGCGATGGGCCAACACGTAGGGAGCCAAGAATTTGACATCATCAGGAATTGCATAATCACGCCCTTGGATATAGGCATAGGCTTGAACCGATCGCACCATAGCCACTGTTCCCCGAGGACTTGCACCTAAGGTAATTTCACCATCTTCGCGGGTCGATCGTACCAGACGCAAAATATAGTCCTGAAGCCCTGGCTCGACTCGAACTTCTTGACAATTTTTCTGGAGTTGCTGAATCTCTAGTGGAGTAATGCACGGTTCAATTTCTGTGATAGGTGTAGACGACTGAAGCCGCTGAATCATCTGAAGTTCTTCTTCTTGGTCCGGGTAGCCCAAGGATAGGGACAGGGCAAAGCGATCCATTTGGGCTTCGGGTAAGGGGAAGGTGCCTTGATACTCCACTGGGTTTTGGGTGGCGATCGTAAAAAACGGAGTCGGCACCGATCGCGATACGCCGTCAGTTGTGACTTGATGTTCTTCCATCACTTCCAAGAGTGCGGCCTGAGTTCGAGGTGTGGCCCGATTAATCTCATCAACTAATAAAATATGAGCGAATACAGGACCGGATAAAAACTCAAACTCACCCCGTTTTGGATTCCAGATGTTTGTCCCCGTGACATCAGTTGGCATTAAGTCTGGGGTGCACTGCAACCGCTGAAAGATGCCATCAATAGACTTCGCTAATGATTTGGCCAGTAGCGTTTTTCCCACTCCGGGCACGTCTTCAAGCAACACATGTCCCCCAGAGAGTAAGCCGACTAACACAAGTTGAATGGCATGGTCTTTACCCACGATCGCATGATGGAGGTTTTCAGTCAGACGATGAAGACGATCGCGCATAAGTGGCTCTTAAGTGGTTCTGGAGTGGTTCTGGAGGATATTACTAAAAAATCTACTTTCGGCTTTTCATCATAGCCAGAATATTTTAAATTTTTGAGGCAATATAACTTGATGAATCCATCAAACCTTAACCAACGCAGGAGAGGCGTTGGCGGGCGATCGTGCAGTCGTGATTAATTTGCTGTTTGAGATCGTCAAGACTGCCAAATTTTTGTTCCGATCGTAAAAAACTCAACAATTCCACATTGAGCTGGCGACCATAGAGATCGCCGGACCAATCGAGCAAATGAACCTCAATCGTCTGGGTCAAGCCGTTAACCGTAGGGCGATTGCCAATATTCATCACGCCTAAATTGGTTGAGGTTGAGTTACCCGAATCCATCGAATCTATCGTGACTCGCACCGCATAAACCCCCTGGCACGGAATCACCTTGTTTGCGGGGAGGGCGAGATTGGCGGTCGGGAAGCCTAAGGTGCGACCGAGTTGTTGACCTTGAACGACGGTTCCCATGAGGTTGTAGGGGCGGCCCAGCATTCGGTTGGCTGTGGGCAAGTCGCCAATTTTTAAGGCATTACGAATGGCGGTGCTGCTGATCCGATCGTGCCCAATGCGCTCCAACGCAACCATTACCACCTCGATATTGTGCTGGGCCGCCAACGCCTTAAGCATTTTTGCATCCCCAAGCCGTTTATGACCAAACCGGAAATCCTCTCCCACGCTAATAAACCGTGCTTGCAACTGCTGAACTAAGACCGTTTCAACAAAGGCGGATGGGGTGAGGTTGGCGAGTTCTCTTGTAAACGGCAAGAGAACAAGTTGCTCGACTCCTAAACGCTGTAGTTCATTTACGCGCTCATCACCGGGAGTTAAGCTAGGAAGGGGTTTCCCCGTAAAGAACTCGACGGGATGGGGCGAAAAGCTGATCACTGTTGGATGGGTCCGATCGGCACACCCCAGAATGGACTGTTCGATCGGATAGGTGAGAATGGGCTGAATAACCTGACGGTGGCCTAGGTGAAGGCCGTCAAAGTTACCGAGAGCTGCGACGGTTGGCTTTAGCACGGCTTTATTGAGGTGACAGAATTAGAGGTGACAGAATTAGAAGTGACGGAATCTATTATTTCGACATTTTGGCATGGAGGCTCTGAGTTTTTAGAACTTTCCAGACGGGAGCCAAGATTTTAATTTGGGGAGTTCTTTTTTATCTGTCAAATTATATTGCAATGGCGTGACGGTAATGTAGTTCTCTCGAATGGCCTCAACGTCGGTCTGAGTCTCCCGATCGCCGTCTGCATCTTCCAGTTCTTCGACCACTTCTCCCGCTAACCAATAGTAGGTTTTGCCACGGGGATCGGTCCGTTTTTCAAAAACTTCAATGTAACGTCTAACGCCTTGGCGGGTAATTTTTGCACCCTTGATTTCCGCTTCACTCACAGGGGGCACATTAATGTTTAGGAGAAACAATTCCTTAAGCGGATTTTCGATCAAATGTTTAAGCAGATCTCGGGCATAGTTGGCGGCGGGTTGGAAGTCTTTGGCGCTGAAGCTAGTTAGGCTGAGGGCGAGACTGGGGATGCCTTCGATGATGCCTTCCATGGCGGCAGAAACGGTGCCGGAGTAGAGAACGTCTGTGCCGAGGTTTGCGCCATGATTGATTCCGGAGAACACAAAATCCGGTTTTTCGTCCAACAATGACCACAGCGCGAGTTTCACACAGTCAGCAGGCGTGCCGGAACAGGACCAGGCGGTGATTTTAGGGTCGAAGATTCCCTCTACTAAATTGGCGCGGATGGGCTGGTGTAGGGTGAGTCCGTGGCCTGTGGCCGATCGTTCTCGATCGGGACAAACAACCGTAACCTGATGTCCGGCGGCGGCGAGGGTGTTGGCGAGAGTACGGACCCCGATTGAAAAAATTCCGTCGTCGTTACTGATGAGAAGGCGCATAGGGCGAGTGTTTTCCTTTAGACTAAAGGGACGAAATTTTGTGTCACTCCTATTTTCCCCGGTTATGTCAGAACTTGAAGCTCAATTACAGCAAATCCGAAATGAAGCGATCGCGCTGATTGCCCAAGCCGACGACCTGGATGCGCTGGAGCAACTCCGGGTGAAGTATATGGGGAAAAAAGGGCCAATTCCTCAAGTCTTAAGCGGCATGGGAAAGCTGGATCCAGCCGATCGGCCAAAACTTGGGGCATTGGCCAATGAAGTAAAAGATGCGATCCAGACTCAGATTGATGCATCAAAAACTAGGCTTCAGGCGGCTGCGATTCAGGCGAGGCTGGATGCGGAAACGTTGGATGTGACGATGCCGGGACGTTATCGCCCGCAGGGTCGTCGCCATCCTTTGCATAGCACTATTGATAATGTGCTGGATATTTTTGTGGGGTTGGGCTATCTGGTGGCAGAAGGGCCGGAGATGGAGACGGATTATTATAATTTTGAGGCGTTGAATTTCCAGGCTGACCATCCGGCGCGAGATATGCAGGATACATTGTTTTTACCGGATGGGAATTTGTTGCGGACTCATACGTCTACGGTGCAGGTTCGGTATATGGAAAACAATGATCCACCGATTCGGATTGTGGTTCCGGGTCGGGTTTATCGCCGCGATACGGTGGATGCGACCCATTCAGCGGTATTCCATCAAGTTGAGATTTTGGCGGTAGATGAGGGTCTGACGTTTAATGATTTGAAGGGTACGATTAAGGTGTTTTTGCAGGAATTGTTAGGCGATGACATTGAGGTGAGATTCCGCCCAAGTTTCTTCCCGTTTACGGAACCGTCGGCGGAGGTTGATGTGATGTGGAAAGGGCGCTGGCTGGAGATTTTGGGCTGTGGAATGGTGGACCCAAATGTATTGAAATCCGTTGGTTATGATCCGGAAATTTATACGGGGTTTGCAGCGGGATTTGGGGTCGAACGATTGGCGATGGTGATGCATCAAATTGATGATATTCGTCGATTGTATACGAGTGATTTGCGATTCTTGAAGCAGTTCTAGATTCTAGAGGGCGTTTTAAAAATAGTCTCGATCGCGATACCATTTCACTGCTAACTCGATCGCGGTATTCAAATCTGTTTGCGGTAAGCCAAGGTGAGTGATTGCTTTGGCTGAGTTGTAATACATTTTTTGTTGAGACATTCGTACACTGTCTAGGGCTAGTGTAGGTTGTTTTCCAAATTGCGTTAATACCGTTTCATCAATCCAGGCGGCGGCTAGTGGGAGCCAGTGGGGAATTTGCAGACGCGGGGCGGGAATGTTTGTGCAATCGGATAGACGGGTTAAAAAGTCTCGTAAGGTTAGATTTTGATGGCCGAGGATGTATCGATCGCCTGCAATTCCTTTTTGTAATGCAAGTAAATGGCCCCAACATACATCTTCGACTGAAATGAAATTCAAACCAGTATCAACCGTTGCGAGCATTTGTCGGCGTAAAAATCGGAGGAGAATTTCTCCCGTGGGCGTAGGTTTTGCATCCCAAGGCCCGATCGGACTTGTGGGGTTAACAATGACAATATTTTGGCCTGAATTTGCGGCGGCGATCGCTTCCTGTTCGGCCCAATATTTAGATTGTTTGTAGGCACCAATTAGGATTTCAGGTTTGGATTGGTAGGATTCGTCGGTGAATTCGTTCAGATTGAGATTGGGATTGAGGCCGATCGCTGCGACGGAGCTAGTGTAGACGGTGCGCTGAATTCCGGCTTGTTTGGCAGCAGCTAGGAGATTACGAGTGCCAATAACATTGGATTGCTGAAGCAGATCTACATCAGATTGCCAAAGGGAATACTGAGCTGCAACATGAAACAATACATCACACCCTTCTAAGTGAAATGCTAAACGGGATGAGTTTAAATCAGTATAGGCAAGTTCGACGGGAAGGGTTTTAATATGGGAAATACGGCTACTAGAACGAACCATGGCTCGGACTTCAAAGCCTTGATTCAGAAGTAAATGAATTAAATTAGTTCCAATGAATCCCGAAGCGCCTGTAACAAAAGCTTTCATCGTTTTAATGTATTAATAAAAATTTGCTATGACACTACTCATCCTAGTCCCACAGGGCGCAGAATTTAAAGCAGTTAGGGACGGATTGGGGAAATCACAGTCTAAATCTATCTTACAAGTTCTAGCTATTCCGGCTGGGCCTGCGGTTAAAGCGTTTCTTAAACAAGAATCCGATCGCATACAAGGTGTGACTCAGGTGATTATTTTGGGATTGTGTGGGGGATTAACAAATGATGCTGTTGTTGGGCAAATGGGTTGTTATAAAATCTGTTGCGATCGATCGGGAAATGAATACCAATGTGATTATCTTGATATTGGATATAAGTTTACAAATTGGAATGCTGTAACGATCGAGAATGTAATTACAAAAGCAACAGATAAACAACACCTAAATGCTGAGACTAATTGTGATGTAGTGGATATGGAAAGTATATGGATTTTGGAGTTTATGCAACAACGGGGAATTGGAGTGAGCGTGGTTCGAGTGGTGAGTGATGCTGTTGGGGGAGACTTGCCGGATTTATCGCAGGTGTTTGATCTTAGTGGCAAGCTGAAACCGATGGAGCTGACTCGTGCTTTTATACTACGTCCGATCGCAGCTTTACAACTGATTCGAGGATCTATTCTTGGACTAAAGCAATTGACTCAGTGTACGACGATGATCTCAGAACAATTGCACCGAGGGAAGTGAACCTGTATGATTGCGCAGTAAGTCCCAAATGAATTGGATAGGCTGTATGCGATCGCTCAAATTGTTGTTTGTCTCTACTTCTGTCGGTGCGCTGGGGACGGGGCTTGGCGGTGGTGTGGAACTGACACTGCAAAATTTGGCAATAGCGCTTATGAATGCAGGCCATCACATTACAGTAGTCGCGCCAGAAATGTCGCAATTGGATGGATTTTCGGTAGTTGAGATTGCTGGCAATTTACAAATTATTGCCCAAAGTCAAGGCCGCGATGCATTGATTACCATGCCACAAGATGCAGTGTTGTCGAATATGTGGGACTACGCCCGATCGGTGCAAATGAATTATGACGTGATTGTTAATTTTGCCTATGATTGGTTGCCGTTTTATCTCACGCCATTTTTCACAACACCCATTGGACATTTGATCAGTATGGGTTCTCTGTCGGATGCGATGGATCAGATCATTACGTCGGTGGCTTCGTCCTATCCCCATACTATTGCAGTGCACAGTAAAGTTCAGGCAGAAAGTTTTAAAGGTGGATTGGATTTTGCTCATTGTGTAATGAATGGATTTGACTTGTCGTTATATCCATTTTGCGAGAATGCTGAGGATTTTTATGCTTGGGTGGGCCGGATTGCACCCGAGAAAGGGCTGGAAGATGCAGTAGCGGCGATCGATTCTTTGGGGGCTGTATTAAAGGTGTGGGGTGTGATTCAAGACGAAATGTACTGGAATGATTGTTTACGTCGTTATCCCAATGCGAAAGTTGAGTATCAAGGATTCCTGCCGACGGCTGAACTGGCGATCGCGATGGCTCCGGCAAAGGCCTTAATTATGACCCCAAAATGGGTGGAAGCGTTTGGCAATGTAGCGATCGAGGCGTTGGCTTGTGGTGTGCCTGTGGTGGCCTACGAGCGCGGTGGTCCGGCGGAGATTGTCCGATCGGGGGAGACGGGGTTTGTGGTGTCGGCGGATGATGTGGCGGCGTTAACTGATGCGATCGGGCAAGTGGGGATAATCCGTCGGAGTCGATGTCGGTGTCACGCGGAGGAGTTTTATTCGTTGGAAGCGATGGGCGATCGGGTTGAAATGTGGTTTGATAAAATTTTGAGTAATGTAACTTGAACAATGTAACTTAAGGGCTTAAGTGAAATCATGACGACTCTGGTTACATTTTATAAAATTCATTATCGCAACTTCAAAAGTTACGACCAGCATCAGGCGCATGATGCCGATCTGTTGGGATCTGAAGACTTGCTTCGGGGCAGATACCGGAATCACTAATGCGATACAACTAATGCGACACTATTGAATAGGTGAACGGTGAACGGCAGAGGTGAGTGTGGTGATACAAAATAAAAAGCAGTCCCGATCGGATTGGGCTTGGAATTTTTGGTGGACTCTGCCTATTTATCCCTTTAGTCAGCGTCAAACCTTGTGTCGGGAAGTTGTGCCCGGTGACGTTTGGGTTCTAGAACAATTGCAGGGAATTCTCTATGTCGTAACCCCCATTCGCATGACCGTTGTACGGCTGAAGGAAGGCGGATTGTTTGTCTATGCCCCGATCGCACCGACTAAAGAATGTATTGCATTTATGAATAATTTAGTCAAGCAGTATGGAGATGTAAAATATATTATTCTCCCCACTGTTTCTGGATTAGAACATAAAGTCTTTGTCGGACCATTTGCCCGAAAATTTCGTAATGCTCAAGTATATGTTTCTCCAAGTCAGTGGAGCTATCCAATCCGATTGCCATTGTCGTGGCTGGGGTTGCCGATCGGACGCACCCAAACCTTGCCGCAGTCGAGTCAAGACACCCCCTTTGCTGATGAATTTGACTATGACATTTTAGGCCCAATTAGTTTAGGTATTGGACCATTTGAAGAAGTTGTATTCTTTCATATCCGATCGCAAACCTTACTCGTCACCGATTCAATTCTATCCGTTCCCGAAACTCCCCCCGAGGTCATTCAACTCGCCCCCACTGCATTGCTGTACCACGCCAAAGATCATGCAGCCGATATAATTGAGGATACCCCTGAAATGCGATTGAAAGGATGGAAACGGATCGCATTATTTTCCTTTTATTTTAGACCTAGCGCATTAGATATTTCAGATTTAGGCCCAGCGTGGAAAGATGCAAAACAGGCCGGAAATTGGGCTTCTCGTGCTTATTTTGGACTTTATCCCTTCCGTTGGAAATCAGGTTGGGAAGCTTCATTTAAATCACTTTCGGCAGGCGGACGATTGTTTGTCGCTCCTATTTTGCAGCAATTAATTCTAAATCGGGATCCTCAACAAGTTTTAGATTGGGCCGATCGGGTTATGAAATGGCCGTTTACTCGTATTATTAGTTGTCATTTAGAGGCCCCGATCGTTGCTGGACCAATAGAATTTCGGCAAGCATTCTCGTTTTTAGAACATCATTCACTATTTCCCGCGCAGGCATTACCCGAAGCCGATTTTGCCCTACTCCGTGACATTGAGGCCCAATTGCTCAATTTCGGCATCACGCCACCCGCACGCGATCGTATAGGACTCGTGAATGATGATGTCTAGGACGATTGCCTTTAGTTTAAATAATTTAGGCCGTTTAAATAATTTAGGCTTAAATTTTGAGTGCCTAAATTAATCCTCACGAACCCCAAACGCCATTTGCATAATGAAGGGTTGGGCACCATCTTCATGATACCGATCGGCCCACTGGCGAATCACTTCATCGAGTTCTTCTATTGCTTGACTAATCCGATCGGAGGGAATATCTAATGCCTCTAAAACCCGCATATAGTTGGGTTGCCGATCGGCCCAACCCTTCATCAACCGGAAAAAACAAGCCGTATCCTCTACCATCACCAGCGTCCGTTCTTCATCATCTTCTGGTGAATAGGTTGCCCGAGTCAGCGCATAAAATGGCATTCCCCAAGGCGATTCAATTCGGCTAACTGTCCCAGAGTATAAAAGACGACGTTTAATGTGTTCCGCTAGGGCCTCGCTGAGGGAAATCCGTTGCTCTGAAGGGAATTCATTCTGGGAAAGAGTATGGAGATACTCAATTAGCTCTGAAAATTGGAATGAATTAATCAGCTGAGCATCAGGAATATGGTCCGGTAGCTTTTGTTCCAACTGCCGCTTTTCGTCAACAGTTAAACTAGAGCTAAAAATTCGAGATCGTCCGGGTTGCCAAGCATATTGTTTCAGCCATACATAAGGAAGCTGAATCAAATAGCGTGGTTCCTGAGACCCGAACATTTTAAGCAATTTGCCTTCAGTCAGAGCCTGCCCAACCTCTTCAACAATTGCCTTAACCCGTTTGGGTTCAATGTGATGTAGATGGCCCGTCATCCGAAGATTGCCCTCTTGCTCCGTGTAGGTCATGTAAATTGCACACTTTGCAGCAGTCGCAGCAGCGTCTAGAAAGGCTCCATGACGGTGGCCTCCAGTCCGCATTGCGCTAAATGCCAGATACAGCATGATCTGATCCATTGCACTGGGACTAAGCAACTTAATCAGATCTAAATCTTTAGTCATGACGGGCAAACACACTATCGCTATTCAAAGGACAACTAAACTGACGACCAAAATTAGAGATACGTAGTTAGAACATATCACCTACATATCAATTGGTAGCCACTATGACTATGAAAGGCACTATTATTTTCACTATGGGTAAATAATTTAGGATTAGTAACTTATTATACCCAATAGTCATTATGTATTAACATCAGGGATCTGCCAAATTGTTGACCTCTCTACGAGGACTTTATCCAGATGGAAGTCCTGGTATGTTGACCGTCTAAATTTTTTAAGTAGGGAGGACGATCGGTATACAAAAGCACAAATCTATCTGAGGATGTAGGGTCTTCTTGAACTATTGTGCGAAGCAATACTAACAAGTCAGATAGGAGTTATTAATCCCTGTACTGTGATACGACCGCTCCCCCGATAATCCTCGTCTGAGCCTAGGCGATCACTGCCTCGATTCTCATCGCCGGAGCCAAGGCGACCGCTACCTCGGTATCCTAGACATTGTACTAGTTCCATACCGAACGATGGAATCGCTATAAGGGGAGCGAGGACAAGGAGAGTTGAAAGAAAGAAAATGCTTTGAGTATTCACAATAGTTTACCAGCTATGTAACTATTCACTCATACACACTCTCCGTAGTCAGATCAGGAAGTATTCAGAGATTCATCAAAATTCAAGGTTGAAATTGTCCGATGGGTGAATAGTCTTCAAGTGACTTCTATTGGACGACAAGCTACCCCTAGTGAACCTAGAGTCATGATTAATGGTCTTTAACATCACGTCTAATCTGGCTAAATATTAATGTTCTCGACAAGAATCCACGCACCAGATAAATTTAGCCGTCCATATAGTGACAGCGATGATTGGTCCGAATAGGTTCTCAATGCACGATCGATTGCAGGGTTAGTTGTGACTAAATGATGCCGGCAACTAAATAATTCTACGGGAGAATTTATTTCAAGTTGGTAGGAATTCTCATCTGATTTGATATATTTCCCAGTAAAAAGCTGGGCTGGGCTGGGCTGGGACGAAATTGTGTCTAAGTCTGGGATATTTGAGGGTGCATCACCTTGTCGGGGGTAGGCTTCCGGGTTGTCAAGATAGTAGTGCTGCCAAAGTTTCCATTTGGGATGAGTCAGGGGTTGGTTATAAAGTGGAATGATGGCGGCGGGTGCGATCGGATCGTTGATTAAGGCCGTTTGGAGCGATCGGACGGGCAAGTTTCGGGGTTGACAGTCTTGTTCAATACAAAGGGCGGCAGCCATTCCAGTGGCTTGACCGAGGTTAAGCACGAGGGGTTGGAGCCGAGTTGCACCGTTGGCCATGTGAGTGACGGAGATGTTTTTTTCGCAGGCCAAAAAGCCGTCAATCTGTTCAGGAATTAACGCAGTGTAGGGAATAGTGAACGGGGTTCCGGTCCAGCGTCCACCCCATTGGATTGATTTTGGGGCGAGGGGAATATCGCCGCTAGGATAATGGTGATCGTTGGCGTAGTTGCCGATGGCGATCGCGGTGCAGACCTGTTCGACATGATCGCAGCCCATGCCGCTGATGGTGAAGGGGAGTGATGCGGTGCGTTGGCCTTGGGGCAGTAGATCTTGTTCGCGGACGGTGGTTAGGCCAATGATTCGACGACTTTCACGGTGATAGGGATGGAGGGCAAGGGCGGGATGGAGCCGATCGGGTAAGAGCGGGAAAACGTCCGTTGCTAATCCGTACCGCATTCCTAATTTTTGCTGGATCCAATAGGCAAAGGCTAAACTATGACGCTGGGCTTCCAGTCCGTAGGCGAATCGTGCATCTCGAGATTGAATTAGCCGATCGACTCCTTCGCCGTAGTCGTTGCCGTGAATTGGCCAGTTGATCATGAACCGATCGCCGGGAAGTCTGCCGTAGTTGAGAAATTTTTCACCGCCGTAGTTTTCCCATGCCTGTTCAAACTGAGTTAAATCAAAATCGTCGTTCGGGGCTTCGATCGCGGGTGCGGTTTGACCTTCACCGTAGTCTTTCAGCATCACAACCCAAGTGGGAACTTGAATGGGATAGCGGTTCATCCAGTCCTGAATTTCTGTCGGGGCACTGGGTTCATTGAAATCATGGCTATCCCAGCCCCAACGATAGGGAATATCGCCTAAGGGTAACAAGTCTCCGAGTTCGGTCGCGTCTATTGTGATTTTGGCGGTAATTTGATAGTCGTCAGTGGTTACGCCTGTGATTTGGTTGCCCGATCGTTGGACCGATCGAGGCGTTTGGTTGCGAATCCATTTTAGGTTAGGCAATTCTGTCACCCAGCGTTCAAAAATTTCGGCCCCAATACGCGGTTCATAGGTAAAAAAGCTGACCCAAGCATTGTCTAACCCGCCCGGTTGACAGCGTTCAAGTTCTTTTAAAAACTGCCCCCACATCCCCGTTTGCCATGCCTGCAATTCATTTCCATCGGGAGCTGCAACTCCAGCACTCGTCAGCATTCCACCCAACCATTCAAATTCGCTGACCAATACGACTTGAATTCCACGTCTTGCGGCTTGAATGGCGGCGGCAGTTCCGCTGGTGGTTCCGCCAATGATGAGAATATCGGTGCTGAACGATCGCATAGTGGTGCATGACAAATGATCTGTCGAAACATTGTAAAGGCGATCGGGACCTCGAAAATAAACCCCGCATGATAGATTCAGAGACGATCGTATTTGAACAAAAAAGAAGCAATATGAAAGCTCAAGTATTTCGCGGTGTGAATGATTTGCAGTTTGAGGATGTGCCAAGGCCGGAGGTGGGATCGGATGAGGTGTTGGTGAAGGTGAAGGTGGTCGGGCTTTGTCAGTCAGATATTAAAAAAATCAAGTATCCGCTGTATGAGCCGCCTCGAATTTTTGGCCATGAGACGGCGGGGACAATTGCTCAAATTGGTAATGCGGTGACAAATTGGCAGGTAGGCGATCGGGTGGTGGTGATGCACCATGTTCCCTGTATGAAGTGTGGGTACTGCGATACGGGCAGTTACTCCATGTGCGATACCTATAAAAATGTCACGACTACGGCTGGGTTTTCGCCTAGTGGCGGCGGGTTTGCGGAATATGTGAAAGTGCCGGGACATATTGTGACGAGTGGCGGATTGATTGCGATTCCTGATGATGTGACCTTTGAGCAGGCTAGCTTTGTGGAACCAACGAATTGCTGCTTGAAGGCGGTGAAAAAGGCGCAAATTCGCGAAGGTCAAACGGTGTTGGTGACGGGTGCTGGACCGATCGGATTAATGCTGATTATGTTGGTCAAACACTTTGGGGCGCGGGCGATCTCAACCGATTTAATTCCATCGCGGATTGAAAAAGCTCTGTCGATCGGTGCAGATGCAGCATTTGATGCGAGGGATCCTGATTTGGCTCAGAAAATACAAGCTGAAACGGGCGGATATGGGGTCGATGTGAGTTTGTTGGCAGTTCCGAGCGATCGGGCATTTTTCCAAGCGATGGATTGTACGCGTAAGGGCGGCAAGGTGTTATTTTTTGCTGAATTCCCGGATGAATTGGAGATTCCTATTAATCCAAACTTAATCTATCGTCGTGAGATTGATTTGATGGGGAGCTATAGTTCGGCATTCCCGTTGCAGGCGTTGTCGGCGGAGTTGGTCTTTGAGAAAAAGATTGATGTTGATGCCTTGATCAGCGACAAATATCCGCTGAGTGATTTGGCGATCGCGGTGGAACAAGCGGTAAAACCCACTCCAGAAACTTACAAAATTTTGCTATATCCGTAATTCAATGGTCGTGAGCCATAGAATCGAGGCAATCACCGCCTTAAATCATTAATCGCCAGGTAATGTCCAGGAATATTTTGGGCATTACTTGACGAACTCTATGAAGCAATCTTTTTCTTATTTCAGCAGCAAGTAATAGAGTTTTCCGATCGATCGGACCAATCCAGCTTTTGCTTTTGCCCGATCGCCCGTTCCCATAAATACATCAACCCGGCCCGGACCCACGATCGCACCGCCCGTATCCTGATCCAAAACAAACTGTCCAACCCGCTCTGGAGTTAACTCATTGTTTGGCAACTCAGTATCAATCAAGGCGAGTGCGCCCGGTGGCATTTTTTTCTTATCTGTCGCAATGCTTCGGTTTGCGGTGACGGGAAGGCCGAGACTGCCTGTGGCGAGTGCGCCTTGGGTGTTGCGGAAAAAGACAAAGCGATCGTTTCGAGGTAAATAAGTGTTGAGATCGGCTGGATTATCTTGAAAATATTGCAAAATTCTTGGCAGTGTTAATTCGTCTAATTTAAATTTGCCATCTTTGATCAATTCTCGCCCAATCCCAACATAGGGATAATCTGTATTTCCATCAAACCCGATCGCCATGGTCGTTCCATCCGTCAAAGACAGCCGCGCCGAACCTTGCACCTGAACTAGAAATGCTTGAAGCCGATCGTTCATCCAGACCAATTCTGTACCCTTGAGTTGGCCTTGTTGGGCACTTAATCCGTCATTGCCTTCAAGTTCCGATCGAGTTGGATGAGGCTTTGGCCAGTTTGAAAATCCACTGGGTTGACGATACAGCGGATAGCGGAACATTGCATTGGGCTTACGACTCGCGGCATACACGGGTTCAAAGTATCCGGTAAAGTCAACAATCCCATTGCCATCTTTGCCTGAAGATTCATAAAAATCGAACTCTTGAATTACCCGTTGTTGCAATTGTTCAGGTGTTTTGCTGGTTTGGGCTAAAATACGAAACCGTCGCAACGATCGCAGCACCCGGCTCCTCGTCACACCAACGATCGGATAGTTAGCATAGGCGCGATCTGCGGCATCAGTTTGCAAATACTTAAGGCTCCGATCGATTGATTTCAGTAATGCCGATCGATCGTTATCTAGACCAAAGAGAGCACGATCGAACCCCAGATCTTTGGGTGGTGTCATCAAGCGTTGGAGCGCCGGGACGCTGGGAGAAGCCTTGGGGCTAGGCATTGGGATTGTACCTGTGGACCCGGCTGACGTTGCACCTCTAGACCAAGCCGGAGTAACAGCGATAATGGTGGCTAGAACAAAGCTTCCGGCGATCGTTGCCCGATGATTCCATTGCCTCATTCCGTTGCTCCTCTTTCCCAATTTCATGACTTAAATACGATTTTAAAAGTTGGGTTAATAGTTCAAGTCCCGATCCCCCTAGATCCCCCTTGTGAAGGGGGACTATGAGTTGAATCTTGATCCCTTTTAAGGGGCTAATAAGTTCAAGTCTCGATCCCTCTAAATCCCTTTTGTAAAGGGGGTTTAGGGGAATCCTAATCAACCATACCGATCGACGCTACCCGAGAAAATCGGTTCCACCCGAATGCCCAAAATCGACGATGGACGGATGACCATGTACTCGCCTTGGATATTTTTAATCGGCACCTGTACAAAATCATTCGAGTTCGATTTGGCCTGAACCTCAGCGGTATACCACCTCTGGAAGTCTTGCAGTGCGGGGAAACGAACCTCTTCTCGGTGTCCGCCTGCTATTAATAGATGAACGGCGTATTCGCTTGCGGTTCTAGCCATAACAATGTTCTCAATAAATTAACCCAGACTATTATGGTCTGTCTTTTCAGGAAGTTAGCATAGACTGCTTAAAAAACTTA
This sequence comes from Synechococcales cyanobacterium, assembly GCA_043739045.1. Taxonomy (GTDB): domain Bacteria; phylum Cyanobacteriota; class Cyanobacteriia; order Leptolyngbyales; family Leptolyngbyaceae; genus JAAFJU01. The sequence goes on along the minus strand of JAYUEW010000201.1, from coordinate 2,450 downwards.
GGATATACCTAGCAGTCCTGAGCCATCTCACTCTATGAAGTCTCCCCTATCCTTTAGCCGCCGCCATCAACGTCCTGTCCGCATTGCCCGTCATGGCGCAAAATTTAGTATCGATATTGGAAATGTATGGCAACAATATTGGCGAGACCCATATCATTTGATGCTGTCAGTTTCTTGGGGCACATTTTTTCTATTAATTGCGATCGGCTACCTATGTCTCAATGGTGGGTTCGCGACATTATATTTAATGGGCGGCAATTGCATCGTGGGCGCAAGGACAGGAAGCTTTGAGGATTCATTCTTCTTCAGTGTGCAAACGTTTTCATCCGTTGGATATGGCGTTATGTCACCCAAAACGTCCTACGCGAATATCATCGTCACCCTAGAATCAATCACGAGCTTGTTGAGTATTGCCATTGTTACAGGACTCGGATTCTCCCGATTTTCACGGCCATCGGCACGGGTAATTTTCAGCGATCATGCTCTGATTACCACGTACAACGGTATCCCCACATTGATTTTACGAGCCGCCAATGAACGCAGCAATCATATTGTTGAAGCGCAAGCCCAGCTCTACTTTACCCGTGACGAAATGACAATAGAAGGGAGTCGAATGCGACGATTTTATTCATTGGGATTGTCTCGTGCCCATACTCCAAGTTTCGCTCTAAGCTGGAATATTATGCATACTATTGATTCAGATAGCCCGCTCTATAATGTGACTGCCGAAGAGTTTCGATCGTCCAATGGGCAATTGATTATTTCGATTGCAGGAATTGATGAGACTGTGAGTTATAACATTCATGTCCGCAATAGTTATGACATTAATGATATTCTTTGGGATCATCAATTCATAGATATTATCTATATCGATCAAGTGGGCGATCGGTATATTGATTACACCCACTTTCATAGCACCCGATCGAACAAAATTGATACAGACTACTAGCAACTAATTAAGATTTAATAGCCATCAATAGACCAATGCGGGGCATCAGCAGGTAATTTATAGACTTCATAGGTCTCGCCTACTGCCCACAAATCCTCATCCTTCCAGCCTTCACCGGGACCATCCAATTGAACAAATTCACCATTTCCATCTTTGACTCGAATCGATTTGCTCCAATCAATTTCGCAATCAACCGCATAGCCAATCGTATGGTTCGATCGTAATGCGGGCCGGAATGCAATATCATAAGCTTCTACCATTTCCTTTGCCCTCTTGACCGACAGAGCTGGCGTGTAATGAACCCATTCAATATTCACCCCAGGAAACGTCGGAACATCTTGCGGAGCTAGACCTTCAGCCGACACGCGATAGGAATAATGCATTAAATGAACCCGTTCTGGCGGTCGAAGGGTGTTGTTTATTTTGACAATTGCGCCTGCATCTTCAACGGCTTTTAAAAAGGCTCTAGCTTTTTGACGAAATGGCGATGCGAGATCATCTAGAGAACTACTAGCGCGTTTAAACTCGACCCATTCTTTGCCGCTGAGACGTTGGCGCAAACGCCTGGAAAATTCCGTCAGAATATCAAGGCCGGGTTCAAAATCGGTTCCAATTTTCTTCTTGGTCGCGGGTGATAATTGCAACGCTAAGGTCGATCGGAATTTGGTATCAAGCCCTCTATAAACCTCTACCATGCCTCGGGTGCTGTTGGTCCCGAAGTCTCCGTCGGTTTGAAGAGCGGGAGTGAGTTTGCCGATTATGTTCAGCGATCGTTGTAAATCTTTCACCTCATCCACGCTATAGTTCAGCGCTTGTAAGAGTTTGGATGCAGTTAGGTTTGCCACATAAAAAATAAAATTTTGTTGCAGTGCTACTTGATAGGTCGCAGCATTAACAATTCCCGTCACGGGCAATTTATTGTTTGTTTGATAGGTGCGAGTTGCCGCATCAGTCGCTTTACCAAAGTCTCCATCAGGGGTCCCCACGGGCAAGCTTTTATCCCGTAAAAAACGCTGCCAAGCTAAGGCAAGATCATTTTGCGTCCCACGCTGTATTGTGGTTAAGCCTAAAACACTTGCATTAAAAACCATAGGTTCTGCCTCCCGATCGCTACTAAAGTATATTGAAAATTACTGCCTCTGTTATACCTTGAAGCAATCCTCTACAGCTATAAAATTAGGTGATATCAAAGCCACTGTGTAGAATAAGGCGTAAGTTAAGCGAAGCGGGGGAGGATCTGATGTTGAAAGGAATTGACGTTTCTGAATATCAAGGTGACATCAATTGGAAAGCGGTTGCTGATAGCGGTGTGGTCTATTGCTTTGTTAAGGCTACCGAAGGCGTGGAAAGTCGAGACCCAATGTTTGCGAAGAACTGGGCGGGCTTGCGTAGCGTCGGGATTATTCGCAGTGCCTATCATTTTTTTATCGCTAGCAAAGATCCAAAAGTCCAAGCCAAGAACTTTCTAGACTTGACCCGATCGACTTGGGAAACCAACGAT
>JAYUEW010000200.1:0-4257 GCA_043739045.1 Synechococcales cyanobacterium | reverse complement strand
CGCGCAATTTGGCGATTTTACCTTGAAAAAACAACCTAATGGCAGTGCGTGTTCTCACAAAATCTAACATTACAATTGAGCCACTTGGAGCCACAATGTTTTCGTACACCGGACCATACCGCTGTACCCGACTACAGTAAATACCCACGCCTTCAACGGTCAGCAATGCCGGAGTCCATTGAGGAATTGAAGCTGGAATAATAAAAACACCAAAGACTTGATGTCGCCCAAATTTAGGATTGACACTTACTTTTTCAGCAGCGATCGTAACCATTTTTCCGGGTGAAGTCATGAATGCTTCTGTATCACAATTGGAATCACTATTTTGGCCCAACGGATCTGCCCAAATTAAAACAGTTGCTATTGACAATACTATAGAAATAACCGCCGATCGTTTTTTCAAAGGCATTAGTTTATTGCAATAGATAAGAATTCCCGTAGCCCCTTTGTTAAGAAGACTACGGGAATCCCTATTCGAGTTTTACTTCTTCCACTTCGGAACCATATTGGTCGTTCCAGCATAAACCGCTGTATCGCCTAACTCATCTTCAATACGTAGCAATCGGTTGTATTTCGCCACCCGTTCACTACGACTTAATGAACCTGTTTTGATTTGGCCTGCCCGAGTCGCAACTGCCAAATCTGCGATCGTAGTATCTTCTGTTTCACCCGAACGATGGCTGATGATCGATCGGAAACCATTGCGGGCACCAAGGTCGATTGCTTGTAATGTTTCAGTTAATGACCCAATTTGATTGAGCTTAATCAAAATAGAGGTCGCTGACTTCTCATCAATGCCGCGCTGCAATCGTTCGACGTTAGTGACAAACAAATCATCGCCGACCAATTGGACCCGATCGCCGATTCTTGCGGTGAGTTCTTTCCAGCCCGCCCAGTCTTCCTCATGTAAGCCATCTTCAATGGACACGATCGGATAGGTTTCCGTCAACTTCACCAAATAATCAATGGTTTCGGTGGTCGTGTGGGCTTTGCTGTCAAAGGTGTAGGTTCCATCTTTGTAGAACTCACTGGCCGCCACATCAAGCGCGATCGCAATCTGGGTGCCCGGTTCATAGCCTGCGTTGGTGATAGCAACCATGAGTAAATCAAGAGCCGCTTGATTTGAAGGTAGATTCGGTGCAAATCCGCCTTCATCCCCCACACCCGTCATTTGGCCTTGTTCTTTAAGCACTTTGCTCAGCGCATGGAACACTTCCACACCCCACCGCAGGGCTTCTTTGAACGTCGGCGCACCCACCGGGACAATCATGAACTCTTGGAAGTCCACATTGTTGTCAGCATGGGAACCCCCATTGATTACATTCATCAAGGGCACAGGCAACAAGTTCGCCAAGGGACCACCGAGATAACGGTAAAGCGGGAGACCCAGCGAAGCCGCCGCTGCTTTTGCTGTTGCAAGAGACACGGCCAAAATTGCATTGGCTCCGATATTCTTCTTGTTTTTGTCACTATCCAAGGCAATCATGGCCCGATCGATACGTTCCTGCTGGGTAGCATCCATATCCAAAAGCTCAGGGGTGATCAATGCCTCGATGTTTTCGACGGCCTTCAGCACTCCGGCCCCGCCATAACGCTTAGGGTCGCCATCTCGCAGTTCATGGGCTTCAAAGGATCCGGTCGAGGCTCCACTGGGAACCTGAGCCAGTCCTTTTGCCCCGGAAAGCAGCGTAACTTCGGCTTCCACCGTCGGACGACCTCGAGAATCAAGGACTTCACGGGCAATGATCGAGTCGATCGCAGTATCCTGTACATCAAACATAGAAAGAAACCCTCTGAACTCGGCAGTACGTTAACGCTAGACTTCCATAATCCAACGTTTAGAATACGTTGGAATGACCCGTTAGGAAAGATTTAATAGGGTTGTGAGTAAAATCATTTTTGAAGGTGGAAATTTATGCGGTTATTGCACACAATGTTACGGGTTAAAAATCTAGACCGATCGATTTCTTTCTACTGCGATCAGCTCGAAATGAAACTCCTCCGAAAGAAGGATTATCCCGGCGGTGAATTTACGCTGGCGTTTGTGGGGTACGGCGACGAATCAGAAAATGCGGTTCTAGAATTAACTTACAACTGGGGAAAAGAAGACTATATCCTGGGAGATGCCTACGGACATATTGCGATCGGTGTGGATGACATCTACGCAACCTGTGCGGGGATCAAGGCCCAGGGCGGAAATGTAACTCGGGAGCCGGGACCGATGAAGCATGGAACAACCGTGATCGCGTTCGTAGAAGATCCCGATGGCTACAAAGTCGAGTTGATTCAGACAAAAGCTAAGGACAGTTAACCAACTCGGAACGAACTCATAGCTAAGACGTTTATAACCTGAGGGTCTGTGGGGATCTCCGGCAAACCCTCAGGTTATAAATCTTCCAATGACGCGCCAAAAACGTCGTCTTCTAATTCCATGCGTTGTTCCATCTGTCGCAGAAAATAGCCCGTCAACATTGCTGAAGCCAACAACCCGGCCAGATTCTCACGATCGGTCGTTACTCGGACATTGAACCCTTCACTGGGCAACACACCCAGAAGACCTTGCACATTGTGGGAAACAATTTGTTTTGCCTGAGAACTAACGGACCTAGCCACTCGATCCAAGACTTCTGGCGATTGGAGTTGTAAATATTTCAGCAATGAATTTGCATCCATCGCCTCCACATCACTGCGCAGAAAATTTGCATTGTCTGAATTAAATGACATTAGACCTTATCCAAGACAGTAAACAACACTGTTAAACGCCATCATTGAAACGACGTAGCTGAAACGACATTGTACCCAATCTCTGCACGAATTACAGGTTGATCTGTGAGAGGTTTGTACGGTTTTCATCAGTTTCGACCGATCGAACGCCCATCTAGCTTCATTAATTATTTCTCAGTTAAAGCCCAAGATCCATTCCAGTCATCCGGTGGCGGATTGGTTAGCCAGTGACGACAGCGTTCGATGTGTAAGGCAGCGGCTTGATCGTGACGATCGATTTCCAACACGGTCGCAAATTGGCCAATGGCTTGGGCAAATCGACGTTTTAGATATAGATCGCGGGCAATTTGATAATGCTCGACTACCTGCTGTTTTTGTTCAGGAATAGTTTCAGTTCTGAGGCCAAGGAGTTCATAAATCGCCACGGGCTGAGTTTTTCCCTTGACTCGAATGTAATCCAATTCCCTAGCCCAAACCCGATCGGCACAGGGGCGATACGTCGTCTCGCTAATTAAAATATCGGTGCCATAGAGCTTGCTCGTACTTTCCAACCGCGCACTCAGATTCACCCCATCGCCGATCGCAGTGAATTCCATCCGCTTACTGGATCCAATGTTGCCGCTAATCACCACATCTGAATTGATCCCGATGCCAATTTTAATCTTAGGCTGTCCTCGGCCTGCACGTTTTAGATTGAAATCCACCAGTCGATGGCGCATTTCAACAGCCGTCTTCACCGCCATCCACTGATGATCTTCTAAAGGCAACGGCGATCCAAATACTGCCATCAGTGCATCGCCAATGTACTTATCCAAAATTCCTCGATTGGCAAATACGGCATCTACCATCACCTCAAAATACTCGTTTAGCATTTCTACGACATCCTCAGCGGGTAAGGTTTCTGTCAAGGTGGTGTAGCTGCGAATATCCGAAAACATCACCGATACGTCCTTCCGATCGCCGCCCATCTTGGCCGCATCCGGGTTTTCCAGCAACTGCTCGGCCAGTTCTTGGGTCATGTACCGATACATCGTGCTTTTCAGTCGCTTAGCATCAGTGATGTCATCCATCACCACCACCACGCCTAAAATATGGCTGGGATCGTCTGTGGTGGCTATTGTATTGATGGCTAAATTGACGCTGTGTTGAGCGCCGCCATTCTCTGGAATCATGGTTTGATCAGGATAATATTGCTCCCGGTCTCTCTCTAATCTTGGATTTAAGGCCATCCCAATCCAGCGGCGGAAGTCGGCTCGTTCAATCCGAATTAAATCCGTTACCGCCAATCCCTCCAAATTAATGCTCTCGTCTAGGCCCAACAGTTTTTTTGCACTTTCATTGACGCAGACGATGTGGCCCTGACGATCGGTGGAAATTACCCCATTGGAGAGCGATCGGAGAATGTCGCGCTGGAGCTGTTCTTGTTGCTTAATGGTTTCAAACAGCTTTGCATTCTGCAAGGCAATGCCCGCTTGAATATTAAACGTGTGCATGAATTCCTGGTCGCTGCTGTTAAAGCTTGCTTGCCAGCAT
>JAYUEW010000199.1:0-5655 GCA_043739045.1 Synechococcales cyanobacterium | reverse complement strand
GGTATGTCCCCCAAACTTGACATCAACGCTCCATTCTGGACGGGCAAGTTCCCAGGGATTACCGTTTCTCAGCCATTTATCGGTGATTTCAACTTGCCAACCATCCCGAATGTCTTGATCGAAAATGCCAAATTCGTAGCGAATGCCATAGCCGATCGCTGGAATCTCTAACGTCGCAAGTGAGTCTAGATAACAAGCCGCCAATCGGCCTAATCCACCATTGCCCAATCCCGGTTCTTCTTCGTGGTCAATCAAAGAATCAAAATTCAAACCTAATTCATGAATGGCCTGCTTCATCTTGTCATAGAGACCTAAATTAATTAGGTTATTTCCCAAATGTGGCCCAAGCAAAAATTCCGCTGAAAGATAACAAACAGTTCGGTTTTTCTGTTCAGTGTAGGCCACCGCCGTACTGTTCCAGCATTGTAAAATCCGATCGCGAACAGTGTAGGCGAGAGCCATATAATAGTCGTTTCGAGTGGCAAGCGTAGCAGGCTTTCCTTGAACATAATACAGGTTTTCAAGAAATGCTCGTTTAAGGCTTGCTATTGCAGTGCCTGTGCGATTTTCTTCTGCCTGAATGAGATCATTTTGTGGCTGCATATTTATGGGTCTCAAAGTTGACTGGAATCACAACTTAGTATTGCATTGTATCTTGTCTGTAAGTTAAATCTTATCTGTAAGTTAAATCTTAAAAAAGTCTAAATTTTCCGGATTCTGATTATCGTACTCAAAAAGTTACAATTCTTTGTAATTTTGTTAAACTTCTGGTTAATATAGTAATAGTTATAACTGATACGGTAAAAAATTGTGGATTCCGGCCTTAAAGTTACGCTGTCTGAAGACTCGGCAGAAAAGATAAATTCGTTAATTGCTTTCCGTAAACAGACTGAACAGCAGAGAGCCTTGACACGGGTGATTAGCCGAATTCGAGGGTCTTTAGATCTGAGCGTAATTTTTGAGACGACGGTTACGGAAGTACGAGAACTATTAAATGCCGATCGGGTGGCGGTGTTTCAGTTTGACCCGAGTCGGAATTGGGAAGGCGAATTTATTTCAGAATCTGTGAAGCCCGATTTTTTGTCAGCTCTTTCGGCTAAGGTTTATGACCATTGCTTCGGACCGCAGTACGCTGCATTTTATGAAGCTGGACGAATGCAGGTGGTCGATGATATTTCAAAGGCAAATCTTAGCCCCTGTCATGCGGACATTTTGGGACAGTTTCAGGTCCGATCGAATCTGGTGGTGCCTTTGTTGCGCGTGGGGAAACTTTGGGGATTGTTGTGTGTGCATCAATGTGATGGGCCTCGAAGCTGGGCAGAATCTGAAATTGAGTTTGTGAGTCAGATTTCTGAACATTTTGGCGTTGCCCTCCAACACAATCAATTACTCGAAGATGCTCGTTATCAGACTGAGCAGCAAAAAGCGTTAGCCAGCGTTATTAATCGTATTCGTGAATCTTTGGATCTAGACACCATTTTCAATACCACTGTGCTTGAATTGCGGCAATTGCTGAAAGCCGATCGGGTTGGGCTGTTCCATTTTGCTGGTGATGGTAATTGGGAAGGCGAATTCATCGCAGAAGATGTCGGAGCAAAGTGGAAAAGTGCCCTGAATTCAAAGGTTTATGATCATTGCTTTGGTGATAATTATGCCGACCACTATGCCAATGGCCGAGTGCAAGCAATCCCAGATATCCACAGCGCAGGGCTGAGCAGTTGCCATATTGACATTTTGGGCCAGTTCCAAGTGCAGGCCAACCTAGTTGTGCCAATTCGTTTGGGTGAGACTCTCTGGGGTCTGCTTTGTATTCATCAATGCGAAGCTCCTCGCAACTGGCAAGACTCTGAAATCGAATTTATCCGTCAAGTTGCCGACCAACTCGGGGTTGCACTGCGTCAAGAACGAGTGGTTAAAAAGGTTCAGGAACAGTCGGCCCAACTGGCTCAAGCCGCAGAACGCGAACGTGCGATGAATCGTCAACAACTTTTAACTTCGACCATTGAGAAGATTCGGACTTCGCTAGAAGTAGATGTTGTATTTAGCAGTACAACCGCCGCTGTGCGGGAGTTACTAAATGTAGAGCGGGTTGCTATTTATCGGTTTAACAAAGACTGGAGTGGTAAATTTGTTGCCGATTCGATCATAGACAATGGATCGGATCTAAGAATTCCACCCCTCTCTAGTTTAATCAAGCTGGGTCAACCTGATGAAACTGGAGAATATCCGCGTAATGAGACCTTTGTGCCAATTCCGCAGGGTGAAAAGCTGTGGGGATTACTCGTGGCCTATCAAAACTCTCAGCCGCGCTATTGGCAAAATGAAGATGTCAATTTATTGGCTCAAGTCGGAGTCCAGCTTGGAGTTGCGATTCAGCAATCCGAACTTCTGTCGAAGACAAAACAACAAGCTCTTGAGCTTTCACAAACTGTCGCCGAGCTTCAACAAACTCAAACTCGGTTGATTCAGGGTGAAAAAATGGCGAGCCTAGGCCAATTAGTTGCAGGCATTGCTCACGAAATTAATAATCCTGTTAATTTTATTCATGGCAATCTAATTCATGTGGAGCAATATACTCAGAATTTATTAAAAACCGTTGAACTCTACCAGACTCTGTATCCAGACTCAAATGAAGTGGTAGATAGTGCTTATGAAGCGCTGGATTTAGCGTTTGTGGTTGAAGATTTACCAAAAACGATCGCATCGATGCAGATGGGAACCGATCGGATTCGGGATATTGTTTTGTCATTGCGTAATTTTTCTCGGATGGACGAGTCCGACTTTAAGAAAGTTGATTTGCATCAGGGTTTGGATAGTACCTTATTGATTTTGGCCCATCGTCTCAAAGCAAATGGATCCCAGCGCGCCATTGTAATTGATAAGCATTACGCTGATCTGAATTTGATTAAATGTTATCCAGCTCAACTCAATCAAGTCTTTATGAACATCATAACTAATGGTATTGATGCGCTTGAAGAGATGACGATAATCGATCCTGACTTTATGCCAAAAATTACATTAACAACGCAAATGCTAGGTTCTGATCAAGTCACAATTACGATCGCAGATAATGGTCAGGGAATACCTGATAGAGTTCGATCGCGAATTTTTGATCCATTCTTTACCACCAAAGAACCTGGTAAGGGTACAGGCCTTGGGCTTCCGATTTGCTATCAAATTATCCATGAAAGACATGGTGGTACCATTGAGTGTCAATCCACACTCGGATCTGGAACTACATTTATTATCACCATTCCCACGATCGTTGCGCCAGTTCAACAGATTTAATCCGATCGTATCCTGTAAGGCATTTGCTTTACTGTGGATTTTCCGAAAGCAGGGAGAATAGAGTAAGGGAGTTATTCGTCTATCCCTGCTGGGAATTATCATGTGGCTTTTTAGGAGAACGCCCAATAGCGATAGCCTGTAGCTGGCCTTTGAACTTACTCAATTATTTGAAGATTTCACCACCTTATCCCAAGTTCTAATATCTTGTTAGGACTAGCGAATCAGGTCTTTTAAGCCAATCCTAAATGCTTCTGTAAAGAAACACGCATCGTCCTAACCGGAACCTCTGACGTTCCCGTCCAAATCTTTAACGCCGCCGCACCTTGTTGAACCAACATTTCCAGACCATCGATCGCTGTTGCCCCCTGAGCTTGAGCTTGGTTTAGAAACTCAGTTGGATTCGGGGTATAAATCAAATCGTAAGCGATCGCACTCGCTTTAATCGTTTGGGCCTGCATTATTGTTAAGGGTGACGCATCAACGTTTGGAGCCATTCCAATGGGTGTACTATTCACAATCAAATCTGCATTCGCAAGAATGTTATCTAACGTGTCCCACGTATTGACCGTTAACCTAGATGCAACCGATTCAAAACGATTAAAACTTACGAGAAAGTCCTGAAGTTTGTTTGAATTTCGTCCAATTACTTGAATACTTTTAAAACCAAGTTCTGCACAACCGACCACCACCGCCCGTGCTGCACCACCATTTCCTAGAACAATGGCATTCTCCTCTGACCAATCCCGATTCATTTCCCGCAAAGGCGAAACAAACCCTTCTACATCAGTATTCGTCCCATACCAGCCTTGCGCTGTTTTCCAAACCGTATTCACCGCACCCACTGCCGTCGCCAATTCACTGATATGAACTAGTTCCGCCATAATGGCTTGCTTATGGGGAATTGTAACACTAAATCCCTGAACCCCGATCGCCCCAAACCCAGCAACAGCCATCGATAAAACCGATTTTTCAATGGGAAATGCAACATAAACAAAATCGCTATCCATCTCTTCAAGCGCTGCATTATGCATCACCGGAGATAACGAATGCCCAATAGGGTTGCCAATCACACCCAGTAATCTAGTTTTCCCAGAAATTATCATTTAAGAATTCTCATTTCTCAAGTCCGAAGTTTCTTGCAAATCTCCAATAGCACTTTCATCGATACTAATTTCAGGCAAATCCTCAACAGGAATTTCTTCAGACATCCCCTTACCCTTAACAGTATAAAACTCAGGTTTCACACGCAAAATTGGCAGATTGGCAACGAGCGATGTGACCCTGCTGCTATTTTCTAAAGCAAAATCCATCGCATCTGCATCAAGATCAACATACTTAGACACTACTTCAAGAATCTCCCTGCGCATAGACTCAATCATCTGCGGCGTGAGGTCCGATCGGTCGTGAGCCAAGATAAGCTTGAGACGATTTTTTACGTCCTGACGACTGCTACGATCGTTCAGGGACGGGAAGATTTTTTCAAGCAGTTCAATTAACATGGTGAAATTGGGGGGAAATGTCGGGCATCGGCTCTAGATGGACTTTGTAAAAAAGTTTTTAATCTTGGATAGAAAATTATCTTTGACCATTAGGTCCAAAAATTCAACTTTTTCACCGTCCAGCCGTCGAGCAATGTTTTCAAAGGCAGTCCCCGCTTGGGTCGGAGTTCCAGAAAGCACCAAAGGTTCGCCTTTATTCGTCGAAACAATCACTTTCTCATCGTCCGGCACCACGCCTAACAATGGAATAGCTAAAATTTCCGTCACATCACCCACAGACATCATGTCATTCACCGCCACCATCTTGGGACGGATGCGATTGATGATTAAGCCTGACTTTTTAATATTGTTTGCTTCCAACAACCCAATCACCCGATCGGCATCGCGCACCGCAGAGATTTCGGGAGTTGTGACCACTATTGCTTCAGTAGCAGCAGCGATCGCATTTTGGAAGCCCATTTCAATCCCGGCGGGGGAATCTACTAACACGTAGTCAAATACTTTCGCCAACGCTGAGATCAACTGTCGCATCTGAGCCGGATTAACTGAATCTTTGGTGCGGTTTTGGGCTGCCGGAAGCAAGACTAAATTCCCGCGTCGCTTATCTTTAACCAGCGCTTGCTCTAAACGACATTGGCCCGATAAAACATCAACCGCCGTATAGACAACGCGATTTTCTAGCCCCAATAGCAGGTCTAGATTACGTAAGCCAAAGTCAGCATCGACGACGACGACCTTACGGTTGCGTTGTGCAAGGGCCATGCCGATGTTAGCCGTGGTGGTGGTCTTGCCGACTCCACCCTTTCCCGAAGTGATAACGATTACGCGCCCCATGAGCCAGCCGGATTGGTTATAAATGCTTATAGAA
>JAYUEW010000198.1:0-20103 GCA_043739045.1 Synechococcales cyanobacterium | reverse complement strand
CGCAATGCCTAGAGAGTTCTACCCAGCTTTTCGCCTGTCCATCCATCCAAAGACGAATCGACTTGTTGCGAATAAACTGAACCGTGCGGATACCTTCATCAATTGCATTGAATTGATCAGGCTTGCCATAGGTTTTGAACTCAAGAACTAGCATGGGTGTTTCCTCCTGTTCTTGTGATAGCAGGTTCACCACAAGATGGCAATAAATCAAGCGAAAGATGTACAGTAGATTTTGAAAGTCTCCCTAGAAGGGGGAGGCTTTAGACCCATTTTTTCGGTAAAGACGGGTGAGCCAATCGTTAAGAAAAAGTGAATTTTCAGGAAACTACTGTAATGTTATGGTAATGGGTTTATTTCTGCCGCCCAGGACTAGAGACTTGAATCAAGTTAACCTAGGCAAAAGTTACATCCTGACGATGACTTCACAGCAGCCTTCCAAGCAAAATCAACCGAATCAGGCTGAAAATTTAGCAACCGATCGATTTCCAGTGGTGGGAATTGGTGCTTCTGCCGGGGGATTAGAAGCATTTAGACAGTTATTGAGCCATTTACCCACCGATACGGGGATGGCGTTTGTGCTGATTCAGCATTTAGATCCCAATCACAGAAGTTTGTTACGCGAGATTTTGGCGCGAGAAACGGCGATGCCCGCGATCGAGGTGGCCAATAATATGGCAGTGGAACCAAATTGTGTATATACGATTCCGCCCAATACCAAAATGACGATCGATCGGGGACGGCTCAAACTGACTCCCCGCGAGAAAAATCGGGCGATGATCAAGCCTGTGGATACTTTTCTCCTGTCATTGGCCGCAGATCTGGGCAATAAAGCGATCGCGGTCATTCTGTCGGGGGGGGATGGGGATGGTTCGCGGGGACTCGAAGCGGTCAAAGAGGCGGGTGGGATCACGTTTGCTCAGTCTGAGGACTCATCGCAAGTGCCTAGTATGCCCAATACGGCAGTGGCGACAGGTGGGGTAGATTTTATCCTGACCCCCCAACAAATTGCTGGAGAACTAGCAAACATCAGCCATCATCCCTATATTGCTAGTCCCACACCTGCTAAAGCGGTGGAAGTGCTGATAAACGACGAAAGTGCCATGCAAACCATCTTGACGTTGCTACGAACGGCGACCGGGGTGAATTTTACCCAGTACAAGCACGGCACATTAAATCGACGCATTCTGCGGCGGATGGTGGTGTACAAGCTGGACAACATCAATGATTACGTCACTTACTTGCGCGGACACTCGACAGAAGTGCAAGCATTATTTGAAGATGTATTAATTCACGTTACCAATTTCTTTCGCGATCCAAACGCATTTAAAACGCTCCAAACTAAGGTATTTCCAACGATCGCCAATAAAGGGCCGGAGGTCCCGATTCGGATCTGGGTAGCCGGATGTTCGACAGGTGAAGAAGCCTATTCGATCGCGATGTGTCTATTGGAGTATCTGGATAACCAGCCAATTAAACCGAAGATTCAGATTTTTGCGACCGATATTAGCGATCGAGTGATCGAAACAGCTAGAGCTGGCTTTTATGAGTCTAGCTCCGTAGCAGATGTCTCTGTTGAACGGCTCCAGCGGTTCTTTGTGGCGGTAGACGGTGGGTATCGGATCAACAAATTTATCCGCGAAATGTGTGTATTTGCCAGACAAAACCTCTGTAGTGATCCGCCATTTTCCAAGCTCGATCTGATTACCTGTCGCAACGTGCTGATTTATTTGGGAGCAGCATTACAAAAGAAAATTTTGCCGACCTTTCACTATGGTCTTAACCCGACGGGTTTTCTGATGTTGGGTCCCTCCGAAACGACAGGTGACTCTTCAGACTTGTTTACTCCCCTCGATAAAAAGCAAAAGATCTATGCGCGAAAATTGGCTCCAGCACGGATAACAGTGGATTTGAGCGCTAACTCCCATGCCCTCGACCTTACCAAGCCCACCCCGAGCGTCGAACCTTCCTGGAATGAATTTGACCTACAAAAAGAGGCCGATCGGATCGTTTTGGAGCAGTTCGCGCCTGTTGGGGTAGTGATCGATAATGATTTAGAAATTGTACATTTTCGGGGGCAGACGAGTCTCTATCTCGAACCTGCTCCGGGTAGAGCCAGCCACAACTTGCTGAAGATGGCAAAAGATGGCTTGAAGTTGGAGCTACGCGCTGCCGTTCACCAAGCCATCAATCACAATTTGGCGGTAAGCAAGAAAAATTTACAGATTACTGACAACGAAGGAACCAGGCAGCTTAACTTTGAGGTGATTCCGCTCCCAGCGCGTGGTGTAGAAGAACGCTATTTTTTGATTCTATTTCAAGCAGCTACCCCAGCCGCACTGCCGCCATCTACTGAAGCGATTCTGACTCAGAACGCAGATGGAACCACCCCTCAGCCAGCCAACGCAGCCAGTGATCTGGAAATTGCCCGACTCCGCCAGGAGCTAGCCACCACCAAAGAGTATCTGAGAGCGATTATTGAGGAGCAGGAAGTTACCAATCAAGATCTGCGCGCGGCGAATGAAGAAATCTTGTCTAGCAATGAGGAATTTCAAAGCAGCAATGAGGAGCTGGAGACCGCCAAAGAAGAAATTCAGGCCACTAATGAAGAACTCAACACCATTAATGACGAATTTCAGCGGCGCAACCATGAATTAACTCAGGTCAGCAACGATTTACAGAACCTGATTAGCAGTACGAATATTCCGATTTTGATGCTGGGTAGCGATCTGTGTATCCGCCGCTTTACACCACTGGCTCAGAGCATCTTACATCTGATTCCAGCCGATATCGGACGACCCTTGCGAGATATTAACCATGCGCTCAACGTCCCTGACTTAGAATCCCAGATTCAAGAAGTCATTAATACTCTGAAGACAAAAGAGCAAGAAGTCCAAGATCAGCATGGGCATTGGTACGATCTCCGCATCCGTCCCTACCGCACCCTCGACAACAAAATAGACGGAGCGATGATCATCTTGGTTGATATCGACGCGCTCAAACACGGCATAGAACAACTCGAATACTCCCGTAACTACGCTCAGGCGATCGTCGAAACCGTCCGCGAGCCTTTGATCGTACTCGATCGAAACTTACGAGTATTTACCGCCAATCAATCCTTTTATCAAACCTTTCAAGCAACAACTGCCGAGACAGAGCAGCGGCTGATCTTCGATTTAGGGAATGGACAGTGGAATATCCCAAAATTACGCCAGTTGCTAGTAGAAATTTTGCCGACCAACAGCCAACTTCAGGATTTTGAAGTCGAGCATGATTTCGAGCAGATCGGGCACAAAACTATGCTGCTCAATGCGCGGACGATGACCCCACTCGAAGGAGGCGACAATATTTTACTGGCGATCGAAGATATCACCGATCGTAAAATTTCCGAGGCCGCATTACTAGAGAGTGAAGATCGATTTCGCAGTACGTTCGAGCAAGCTGCTGTTGGCATCGCCCATGTCGCGCTAGATGGTCGGTGGTTGCTGGTCAATCCTAAGCTCTGCGAAATTTGTGGATATACGCCAGCCGAACTCCTCTATGATTGCGATGAAAACATTACTCATCCTGACGATCTAGCTCAGGATCAAGAAAGCATTCGCCAGATTCTCGCGGATGAGATTCAGTTGATCGATTTAGATAAACGCTATATCCATAAGCTTGGACACATTGTCTGGATTAACGTGAAGGAGATGCTGCGACGCGATGCTTCAGGTGCTCCGCTCTATTTTATAGCGTCGATCGAGGACATTAGCCACCGTAAACAAGCAGAATTTACCCTGCAAGCCCAAGCGGTTCAACTGGCTGAAACGACTGCCCTAATTGAACTTCGCAATCAAGAGTTAAATCGCTTCTCCCATACCGTTTCTCACGACCTCAAAGCCCCATTGCGGGGAATTTCCAATCTGGCAGGTTGGATTCAAGAAGATCTTCCAGCCACAGCCGATCCAGAAATTATCGCGAATCTAGAATTGATGCGATCGCGCGTGTCTCGTATGGACAGATTGATCGATGGTTTGCTCAACTATGCCAAGCTGGGTAATACGGAGGCAGGTTTAGAAACGTTTAGTGTCGAACAGCTCCTTTCAGAGATCGTCGATTCGTTGAGCATTCCCGACAGTTTTGTTGTGGAGCTACCTGCCGAGCTACCGCCCATCACGACCCATCGCGTCTTGTTAAGTCAAGTTTTAGCAAATTTGATTGGGAATGCCTATAAACATCACGATTCTCAGGGGAAACCGCGAGGCGATCGTCCAGAGGGCAGAATACAAGTCACCGTTCAGCCTAATGCAGAAATGTGGCAGTTTAGTGTGGCAGATGATGGTCGTGGCATCGCCCCAGAAGATCAAGAACGGGTATTTGATATTTTTAAAACCCTGTCGGATGGCGACAAAACTAATAGTGGGATCGGGCTATCGATCGTTAAGAACCTTGTCGAAACTCAGGGCGGCATAGTTACCCTCGAATCTCAGGTTGGCATAGGGACTACGTTTAGTTTTACTTGGAGGGCCGAGATTGAACGTTAAAGGTAGCTCTATTCGGATAAATCACTGTACGGTTATGATGGGGCTGACAGGATAAGTCTGGGGATTCCCAGGCGGGTCAGTTAGCGGCGGACTTGCTATCAAGATAGCCTTCGTAGAGATGTCTTTCACTGGAGTCATTGACCCTCGTAGTAAGAATCAGTCCGAAGTGCTAGAGCCTTGTTATACACAAAGTCCCGATCTTCTGCGTGAAAACCGGGATCGGACCTAAATTAATCAAATATCAATCCAGATTGTCCTTAAGTTAATCAACGGAACAAATGACGAGCAAGTAGAGATTAGTTTGGATTCAGTTCAGGCTAAACCACTGCCCAACGATCGAAGCTCGTATCCACTGCTGTAGGGTTCCACCATTGTACAGAATGATCAAACGGGTGAAATGGTATCCCAAAATTAATAAAAAGCTAAATAGCCAAACACGTTGTCGTTTTATCCAAGTCAAATAAAATCCTTGGAAGCGTTGACCACTCAGTAGCTCAACGCTCCAATACACAGTAGCGATCGCAAATCCTAAAAACAGGAAGGGTCCAAATAAATGAAAATTTGCAGCAGCACTCAAATCACCCTTAGCGGTCGCATAGAACGATCGGGTTAAACCCCAGCCCATGCAGGGAATGCCAATCCACTTCATCAAGGGACACCCCCACAATGACAGATGAATTCCCCAGCTATTCATCCAGCTAATCCCTAGAGGCATAGAAACTAAAGCTAGGTATAGAAACCGTTGAGGCTTCGCTTCGCTGGATAGACTATGGGGCGACGGTCGCATGGGATAGGGCTAGATAGAGATTCGCGGCATTAGTTAAAGGGCGATCGAGTTTGTGAGACTCCAAAGCAACTCAAATAAATGGCAGTGCCTATAAGTTGCTGAAGGACAACGATCTGGATAACATTGGATATCCAATTGCCTTCCATGCTTCCATAGATTGCCATGGAACCGCCTGCTGCTAGGGTTATCAAGGTTAGGAATAGAGTTTTTCGGTACTTAAATTTCATGAACACCTTGGCCTTATGTGAACGCTAGAACAACAGGCACAATGACCGAACCTAGGCCGAACAACAAAAAAGTCCATAGGATTGCGGGTGGCTTTCCTAAGCGTTCGCAGATTCTGATGTAAGCGGGAATCAATTTTATTAAGCCAATGAGTCCAATGCAGGGAACGCAAGAGATGAGCGTCCATACTAATACATCTTCTTGTTCTCCTGCTTCTAAGATGGCATAAGTTCCAGCAATCGGAACCCAAGCATACCAGGCTTTTTCGTAGCCTAATTTCTTAAGAAAAGTCTGAGTGCAGTAGCTAATAAAACATAAGACAGCAATCTGAATTACGACCTGTATGATACTGGCGGTTGGATTTACTGACTCAATAGATCCGGAAACATCAGATCCAGAGACATCGCTTGATTGTGCTAAGAGTGGGAAGAGTGATTGACTTATACCACTAGTGATAAAGTCGTTCATAAGACTTGTCATGGAGAACCTATAAAATTGATAATGTATCTCGAAACCTGTTCCAAACTATCACGATTTATGGATCAGAAGTCATAAAACTCTGCTTAAATAATAAATGTATTCGTAATAATTTGTATGTCTTTTTAGCTACACAAAGTCCCGATCTTCTGCGTGAAAACCGGGACTTGAGTTAAATCAATTGGAAAATCAATTTAGATTGAAATGTCTACCGGAAATTACGCACTACCTGTGAAGACAACTTCAGGAAACTTAGTTTGGGCTTCAGCAACAGGACGGCTTTTGCCTTCTTCTTGCCAATAGTTAATAACTTCGGTTGCCTTGTTGAGCAACTCAACCCGATCGACCTCAGAAATCCAGTGTTTGGCTTCCAGTTCGGTCTTCATCTGTTCCCACGCATCATTCCGGGGCCAGAAATAGTAGCAAGTCAATGGGCTAGTGCCTTTACCGACTACTTGATCAACAGCTAACGCAACGTCTTTGTCTAACCAAAGAACCTTTAATACAAATTTCGACAAATCAAATCCTCCAGCGCGAGTCCCACATCTTTTCCCATACAGCCCCAAATTGTATCAGATAGTCAGGTCAAATTTGCGAGATAATCGTTAGGAATTTTGAGATTGCGATCGATCGCGTTGGAGAAAAAGATGATTGTGGCCTTTGATATTGACGGTGTAATTCGCGATGTGGGCGGTTCCTATCGGCTGGCACTGTCCGATACGGTGGCACATTTTACCGCTGGAGCATGGCATCCGACACCCGAGGAAATTGACGAGCTTAAAGGCGAAGGGCTGTGGAATAACGATTGGGAAGCGTCGCTGGAGCTGGTGTATCGATATTTTGAGGGATTGGGAAAATCGCGCACTCAGCATCCAGTGGATTACGCGGCGATCGTGTCATTCTTCCAATCTCGGTATCGCGGTGAGTTGGTGGATGGGGCTTGGACAGGATATCTAGCGGGGGAGCCGTTGTTGTGCGATCGCTCCTATTTTGATGCGTTGACTCGCGCGGGGATTAAGTGGGGATTTTTTAGTGGAGCGACGACGGTTTCAGCAAGATTTGTTCTTGAAGGAAGAGTAGGTTTGGAGAGTCCTGAGTTAGTGGCGATGGAGGATGCACCGGGGAAGCCAGATCCAAGTGGGTTATTTAGGTTGATGGCACGATTGGGGGTGGATCCAGAAGAACTAGTAGTGTATGTGGGAGATACGGTGGCCGATATGGAGACGATCGTCCGTTCCCGCGCACAGGATAAGTCTCGATCATTTTTTGCGGTGGGTTCGTTGCCGCCTCATATTGCGAATGGGAATGCTGCGGTGCGGGTGGCTTATGAAGCGGGGTTGCGTCGTGCTGGGGCGGATTGGCTCGTTGATTCGATTATTGAAATGACAGCGGAGGGATTACGATCGAGGTTTGAATTATAAAAATGATTTACCTTATCAACGATTAAAGTGATGGAAAGGGAATATTAAGTACGGGTTTTGCGAACGAACGATCGGAAACCGTCTAATTTCAGTAGTTCTGACTTGATTTCCGATCGAAAAAAATGGGAGATCCTTCGGCTGAGTTTGTGAAGAAAATCTAGGGTCAGAATCCCGATCATTGTAAATCCGAATCACTTCAACCTGCCGATCGTTGCCATATCGGTTGTCAAATCGATTGCCCTCAAATCGATCGTATTCAATGCGGCCCTCATTATTATATTGTTGATCAAAAAACCGATCGCCATTTCTCAAATCACGAAATTGGTCGGTATGAGAAGATCCAAACCGATCGACTTGAAAAATTGTCGTTGATTCAGTTGTGCGCTGCTGCGACGGAAAATTGACAATGATTCCTCCCCTCAGAGGAAACCCATTCCAACGATTTGACCGATAATTTGACTGATGATTTGGCCGATAAAAATCATTGGCGTGAGCAGGAGTTGCAAAACAAACAGGAATAGCAACAATCATGGCTAGCCCCATCACCGGAAGCATCTTGCTCAAAAAATAAGATACCTCTGAACTAAAATGTGAAATCGGGAAACGCATGATCAAAACCTCGCACAGGAATTCGCTTAAAAACTTATGTGCATCCCTTGGTTCTAAGCTAGCGCAAAATCATTTTTTTTGCATCGTGCTGTGGTTAACTTTGGACGTTAGCTTAGATTTAAGCAGCTTGGATTTTAAGCCTTAAGATTAATAATGCGATCGCGCTTCCGACAAAGATTCGATTTCTGCCGCCGTACTCACTCGGCCCAAAATCTCATTACGATCGGGAAACCGACCAAAGCGATCGATCAGCGCCTGATGCTTCAATGCCTCAACATAAAACATTCCCAATGCCGGATCGCCTTCATATTGACTAAACTTTTCCACCGCGATCGCCTGATTATTTGGATCTTCGCTGTGATAGAACGGCATATAAAAAAACAGTCGGGGAATCGGATGAAAATCCTGATCGCAATCCATGTTCAACGCATGATCCGCCGCCATCAAGGCCATACCATCACTGCCATAAGCCGCAGGTGTCCCGCGAAACATATACCGCGAAAATTGATCCAACAGCACAATTAACGATAGACAGCTACTCGGCTGGTCGTACCAATGCAGCAGCAAGTTATCCATGGCTTTCTCATGCAGTCCCAAAAAGCGTTCCCGCAATGCCGCATCAAAATTAGTATCCAACTCCAGCCACTCTGTTCGGACCTTGGGATTTTCTTCCCAACCCAAGTCAAACCAGTAGCTTACAATTCGATTCGCCTGGGCTAGAGTCGTCATTAAATCTACCATTTCGTAAAGCAAACACCATTCAAATTTACCATCCGATCGAGATCAATTAATTCTGAGCCAATTGATTGCGTTCGCTCAGCCCATCACTCACAATAGAAACATAAGTTCATGAACGTCTACCTCGCGGGTCATCACGGTGCAACCCACTGAATCCAAAACCTCACCGTTTCGACTCTCCTCAGTTGTAAGTAACTTGCAGCCCTCCCCCGAAACCATTGTTTTGCTGCTTGCGTTTGTTGTCGGGACAGGCACGGGCATGGGCGTGGTCACGTTTCGATACTTGATCGACTTAGTACATCATTTATTTTTTGCCGACTTAAGTGGTGCATTGGCTGGGCTGATTCCCAAGAGCGGAAGCTGGAGTCTGTCGCTGATGCCTGTGTTCGGCGGCATTATTATTGGCTGGATGCGCTGGCGCTGGCGAGAATTTGGGCCAGGGCTGTCAGCGTTGGTGGCGGCGGTGCAGAGTGCTCAGGAAGTTTCCGTTGTGCGGCCCGTGACCAAGATGGTGGCGGCAGCTATTTCTCTGGGGTCCGGCGCATCCTTGGGACCGGAAGGCCCGAGTGTGGAGATTGGGGCAAATCTGGGATTGTTACTGGGACAGGCACTGCGGGTGTCGCAAGAACGCCAACGATTATTACTCGGTGCGGGTGCGGCGGCGGGGATTGCGGCTGGCTTTGATGCACCGATCGCAGGCGTGTTTTTTGCCTTAGAAATTGTTTTGGGGACAACATTCGCCACGTCATCAGCCAGTGTGGTGGTGCTGTCAGCCGTCGTCTCGTCTCTGATTGCCCAGATTGGTTTGGGTGCAAAACCTGCCTTTGACTTGCCGATTTATGAAGTGCGAAGTCCCTTAGAATTACCGCTCTACTTGGGCTTGGGCCTTTGTGCCAGCTTAGTGGCAATTCTCTATACTCAACTCAACACCAGCTTTCAAAAAGCCTTCCAAGGTCAAATTCCTGCCGCGCAGTTTCTTACCCGAATACCTCGTGAACTGCAACCGATCGTCGGCGGCTTGTGCGTCGGCTTAGTGGCGCTGAAATTACCGCAAGTCCTAGGAATTGGGTACGAGACGGTTGAGGCAATATTACGAGATGTCCAGTTTTCGTTTCCGTTACTTGCGGCACTTTTAGTCAGCAAATTATTGCTCACCGCAATTTGTCTGGGCAGCGGATTGGTCGGAGGAATATTTGCCCCCGCCTTATTTCTAGGAGCCGCATTGGGTGCAGCTTATGGTGAGCTTCTCCCCCAACTTTTACCCATGTTTGCCAGCAGCATTGCCGCGCCCCCAGCCTATGCAATGGTCGGCATGGCAGCGGTTCTAGCAGCCAGTACTCGGGCACCATTAACCGCTATTTTGCTCTTGTTTGAACTCACCCGCGACTATCGAATTGTCTTGCCATTGATGGCGGCGGTGGGCTTGAGTGTTTGGGTTGTGGAACGCATTCGCCCCAAAAATGAAGTCGTCCCAGAACCCGCTACCGCCGAAGTTAGCACCGAACCGGCTGCTTCCGATCCTCGTCAGCAGTTTCTAAACCGATTGACGGTTTCCCAATTGATGCAAACTCAAGTCATTACATTCTCTGCCGCAACCTCCATTGTGGAAGCGGGCTTAAAATTAACGTCGCTCAAAGTTCACAGCGCAATAATTCTGAGCCATGACGATCGGGTGAGTGAAGATGAAGATAGCTCTGAAGTTATTTTTGGAATTCTCACGCTTCAGGATATTAATCGGGCGATCGCTCGGTGGGAAAGTAATCCGCAGGACGATCGTGAACCCTTTTCCCAACAAGCTGTCGGCACTATTTGCACTCGAAAAGTTTTATATGCCGCGCCCGACGAATTTGTCAGCGAGGCTCTATCCCGCATGGCAACCCGTGGATTGCGGCATCTGCCTGTCTGCGATGCGAACCAACCCAACAAAATTCTTGGGTTACTCGATCGAGATGGCGTTCTGAATTCGGTCAGCATTACTCAAACGAAAGAAGCGCTCAAACCCTATGTGGAAATAAGCTGTTCCCAAGCTGAGGCGTTGACTGATAGAACAATTGACACGCCGACTGACATGACAACTACTTATCGCGTGCCGTCCATATCCCCGTAAACATCATCAACATTCCACCTAGGAAGATTGTCCCGGCTAGTCCTGCTGGCAATGCGATCGACCAATCAATATCTTTCAATACGTCATTCATAAAATCTCAACCATCCGATCGGTACGGTAACTTAAATCAATAAAACTCTAGTCATGAAACTAAGGATATAGGGAAATACGATCGTAATTTAATCACCCGTACTCCCCACTTCAACAGCTTATTCGTCATCACCGTCTTCTTCAAGATCAACTTGTTTCAGCTTAATGTGCTTACGGCCCAACGTAATTAAAAACTCATCCCCGGCCTCCAACTCCATTTGTTTGGTATAAGCCGCACCAATCAGCAAATTACCATTGGACTGCACACTAATGCGATAGCTTGCATTGCGTCCACCTCGCCCCGGACCCTGTTTACCAGAAGGCAGAATATCAGCCGCATCGATTAAAGCATTCTGAAACTTCATGATGTTGACGCGCTCTAACCCATTTTTTGTTTGGGTGGAGTAACCACAGGCTTTAGCTTTTTCTTCTCGACTGGAGTTTTCCAACTCTTTGACTTTCTGAAGTAGCTCTTCACCTGTCAAGGGTTCGATTTTCTTTTTCTTACTCATGGATTAAGTACGGTCTTTCCTTGCAGTTAATATTCTTCAAATCGATCGCATATCTATAAATAATAATACATTCTGTTTGGCTCAAAACACATTAATAGCAGATTGATAGCAGGGTTTTTATAACGTTTTTGGACGACCATTTTAAGTTAGCCTCTTTCTTTCTAAACCGTTATAGGTTAAGCCGTCTAAGCCAGTTTTCAAGCGGGCTGAATAGTCTCAAAACAAGGCAGTAAATCAACCCCATTCTCTTGTAGTATGGTCTCCCGACAACCCATTCTTACTATTTACTCCCCCCTCAAACGTCATGGTTTCCCCTACACTCTCGTCCAATCCTGTTTACCCAGTTGTCTGGAAACAGGACCGCGTTGTTCTGATCGATCAGACCCGTATTCCCCAAGAATTTAGCGTTGTCGAAATTACTCGCTCCAGCGACATGGCCCGCGCTATTCTCACCATGATTGTCCGAGGCGCACCCGCTATTGGGATTGCAGCGGCCTATGGTATTTATCTCGGCGCAACCGAAATCCAAACGGACGATCGTGATCAATTCCTGACGCAACTTGGTGTGATTGCTAATGAGCTACGAGCAACAAGGCCCACAGCGGTGAATCTGTTTTGGGCGATCGATCGGATGATGAAAACAGCCCGCCAAACCCTTGGCACCGTGGCCCATTTGCGTCAAGTGCTACTCGAAACTGCTCATCAAATTTGCCAAGACGATTTAGCCACCTGTAAAGCGATGGGCGATAACGGTCTCACCGTCCTCCCAGCGTCACCACACAAACTACGGTTGCTAACCCATTGCAATGCGGGTGCACTAGCCACAGCGGGCTACGGTACTGCCCTTGGCGTAGTCCGATCGGCCTGGACTGCTGGTCGTCTAGAACGGGTTTATGCTGACGAGACTCGCCCACGCCTGCAAGGAGCCAAGCTAACCTCCTGGGAATGTGCCCAAGAAGGGATTCCCGTCACTGTCATTACGGACAACATGGCGGCCCACTGTATGCACCATGGAATGATTGATGTGGTGGTGGTAGGAGCCGATCGAATTGCCGCTAACGGAGACGCTGCGAATAAAATTGGGACCTACAGCTTGGCACTCGTCGCCAAAGCCCACAATGTTCCGTTTTATGTGGCGGCACCGCTCTCGACGATTGATTTCAGTATTCCTGATGGAAGCCATATTGAAATCGAAGAACGCGACACCGCTGAAATTTACAAGATTGGAAACACCGTAATTTGTCCAACGGTGGGGGTTGATTATTTCAATCCAGCCTTTGATGTCACCCCAGCAAATTTAATTGCAGGAATCATTACAGAATTTGGGGTGTTCAAACCCGAGGATTTAAAAACTGCGCTGTTTGACAAACAAGGAAACTAGTGGTGCTCTAGCTTCACACGTCCCCACTCACTTCCGCCTTTCGCAGCGTCACCTGAAGACTCGTGCCTGACGGAAATCCCGGTACGGCATGGTCGATAGGTGGCGGGCTTAAGACCATTATCTCACCTTGCATCTGTCGCATCAGCTCCCGCGCAATAGACAGTCCTAGTCCAGTCCCTGCGATCGTTGACTGTGCCTGTACACCTCGATAATGGCGCTCAAACAATCTATTTTGATCATCTTTGGGAATGCCATAACCCGTATCCGTAATCCACAACTCAACTCGATCGTCGCAATCGTCCAATTCCACCCAAATCCGACCTCCGACAGGCGTATATTTACTTGCATTGTCTAATAAATTAATGACCACTTCCGCTAAGGCTGATGGGTCGGCCTCAACCCATATCGAAGATTCAGGAACGTCGATTTGCAAGGTCTGATTCCGATCGTCCATGACCCCCAATGCCGACCGAATGGCCGGATGTAAGACCGATTGAACCTCCAATGTTGCCAAGTTTAACGATCGGCCTAATGTCGTGGCGGGAAGTAATGCTGTTGTCCCCACAGTTTCCGATGGCGCAATCGTTAAGGGTAAAGATTTGATTCCGCCGCCTTCGATCGCCCGCTCAAATTGAACAAGCAAGGCTTGAAGACGATCGCTCTCACTGACAATACTGTCGGCAGCTTCTTGATTCCGAGGCACATCTACCAGCCGTTTCACCAATAATTTTCCAAAGGTCCGCATGGCCGTCAGCGGATTACGAAATTGATGGAGTAAATTATCAAGTAAATCTTTTTGTTGCCGCTGAAAATTTTGTTGTTGCTGTGTTTGCTGCTCAAACCATCGGGCGCGAAAATCCAGGATACAGGCTGAAACCAAGGCTTGCCGAACCGTATTTAGTTGAAGCTGAGCGATCGTATCCCAAGGCTGATTTCGTTCAGCCACCAACACCCCTAAAACCCGATCGTCCTGAAGTAAGGGTAAGACAATTTGATGACTGTTGAGATGATTATCAGACTGATAGCGGGAATCGCTGCCAATAGAACATGATTCAACTACTTCTAAATCGACGATCGACCGGGAAATCAAAGCGCCCCCCGCAAAGAGTTGGGGATTACGAGATACGGCTGTTTCAAGGGGAACCACGGCCACCCGCTGCAATTGGGAGGCATTTCCACCCTCCCACGAATCCGTCAAGTAGACCGTAGCACTGGAGACCCCCACGCTTTCCACCAACAAAGAAAGCTGTGATTGACAAATAATAACTAATTCATGACTCGCAGACATTCCAGAAAAAATAGAACTCACATCGCTTCCATTATCACCTGCTGGTCAACATTTCTCAATTTAGAGATTGACTTTAAGGGTTTACAACGAGTAAGTTAAGTGCATTGTTAGGTGTGCTTTAGGTGCGCCTTGTTACAATTTAAATCATCTATCCTATTGCTGTGGCACAGATGCCAGATTACGAGTCAAGCCTATCATGTTGAGTTTCTCAACGATTTGTTTACTCAAGGTTTCAATGCATGTAGATGAACGATCGCCTGTTGAAATATTACTGCCTTACGGCATATAATCTCGACGGCTTTGTAACAGAAAGCGTAATCTCGCAACAGTTTCAAGGAGGTAAGGAGTTTTGGCTAGGAGACGTAAGCGGAAGAGTCGTCGTCGTCAGGAAGGACGGCGGATCTTAGAATGTGTGCCACAGTTCAGTATTGATTGTGGTGAAGATAAGCCGGTGACGGCTGCACGGAAATTCATTCATACTGAAGGAGTTCTCCCCCCAGCGCTACTATTGGTGAAACGCAACGAACACACCACCGATCGGTACTTCTGGGCTGAGAAAGGTCTTTTCGGCGCTCAGTATGTGGAAGAGAATCACTTTCTTTTCCCCAGCTTGCGCCACATGGAAGATGACTCCGATGTCGATGGGGATGACATCGATCTAGACGATGATGATATGGAAGATGATGAAGAGGAAGAAGAAGCCGATGAATTGACACCTGTAGGTGCGTTCTAGGCCGAAGTCTAAGGTTATGGGTCAAATTCATAACCTTACTCTTTTAATAAATTAAAAATAAAATCGGGGCAATATTCTAGTGTTTCCTCGATTTTTACTTAAAACATGGCAATCATTGAATAAATCCAACTATAGATCGACAGCTTTATTTATGCGGACTCATCCAATAATTCCAACTCTAGGGACTGCCGTAAAGATTCCACTTCATCGCGGTGAGCTTGGACCTTGATTACACTCATTTTCAAATCCGAGTCCTTGAACTCTAGATTTTCCAGTAAAAACGAAACCGACTCCGATCGCCCTGCTTTTTTCCAATAGAATACGCCAGCTAATGGAGAAAGTGAAAGGGTAATCCACCACAGCGTAGACAAATTTGGCGCAACCACATTCAGAATCAAAACTAAACATAGGGTTCCAAAAAAGGCTAGGCCTGACAGGTAAAACGCTAGAAACTTACTGGGGCGGACATTGCCGACCAAGTTAACTAAGTTCCGATCGGCATCAATACTGGTGACTTTGTAAGCTCTGTCCGCGAAATACTTTTTTAGTTGATCTAGCAACAGTTCTGGCGACTGCTTACCTGAAAGCCTCACCGTCTCAGTCCGGTCTTTAACCGATGCGCGGATAAAAAACATCTGTCCGATCGTCATCAACACGGTCAGAAATAAAGTGGAATTAATAACAGAGTCGCCCATGGCAATTCGTGACCCCAAACTAGGTACCTACAAAATAATACTCTGCTTAGGGCACTAACCCGCACCAGTCTTAAGTAGATGACTAGAGACACGGTGCTGGGTGAATGTTGGACCCAAATCCCGGAGCTTACCATACCCAATTAGAGAGTGCACAACAAACAAGTGCGCAGGTAAGGATCAAGACAACGGGATAATGGGACCTAATTTCAGATCTACTTGGCTGCTGCCGCCGCTTCATGTTTTGCAGAATAACCATCCCATAGAGTCGCCAAATCTTGCGCTTGGGTCATCACCTCAGATCGTATCTGGTACATGCGACGAGGACGACCCCGACCTTCAACCTTCTTCCAATATCCTGTCACCATTTCCTGATCTTCTAGGAACTTCAGGGCGCTATATAAAACCGTATCGGACAGACGGTACAGCGGATACTCAGTTTCCAAGAGTTGGATCAGTTCGGTCCCATAGGAATCGCCTTTTAAAAGCACTGCCAGTACATAGCAGACTGCAAGTTCTTTGTTGAGATAAAAAGGCGGTGGATCTTTAAAGAATTGGTAAATATCTTCAAACTTCATAATAATGTGTGGCTTTGAGTGAGAAACAACAACTTTTACCGAACTTGTCATCCATCTTCAGAAGGTCAACACCTACTTAATACGAACGGCTTGTTTCAGTACCTGATAGAAAGCTAACAAACCCCATAGGGTCTTTACGTCTCTCTAAGGTAATAAATTTGCCCTAGAGATGAAAAACAGCCCTACTTGGCAAGCTTTTCGTGACCCATAGAGTCTAGCTCAGGATATCTATTTATTAACTTTATAATCTCACGTATCCCTCTGTTTAAAAAAATATCTGAGTATTTTCCTGGAAAAATATTTATCGGATTGATTATTAGTCCGTTTAAATGCTGATTCGGGGTGTAGTTCTGCAATTTTAATACAATATGCTTGAACGAGTCTTTAAACAGATGAGTTGATGGGGAATTCGGTTAATTTTTCGACGGATTCAGCACAATTGATAATCTGCCTGCAACAATGTGCCTGATTGAAAATAGTAAAGTCTTAAGAGACAACAGAACAACTCTTTAGGACCTAATCAGGATTTTAATAATTGTATGAATAACCAAGCTGAGAATTCCCCAAGTGCCTCTAATTTGAGACAAGTTTCTAAAACTTTCCGGTTTGTAGGATGGGTGAGTTTCTGGGTTCAGACGGTTTTGGCGATTATTTCTGGGGTTATTTTTGCCTTTGCTGGAGTTGCTCTGGGTATGGGGCGACAGGCAGAGGGAAATACTACGGCAAATCCGGCGACAGGGGGCGGGGTTGTTTTTGCATTGGTGAGTTTGGGGATTTTATTCTATGGGATTTATCAGTCGTTTGATTATGTGCGGATGGGACGGAGAATTCGAGAGGAAAATCCTAACCTTCGCCCAAAAAAGTCGGATACGGTTAAATTACTATGGCGAAGTTTAACTATTCGCGGGGTGGGCTTGTTGATGGCGGTAGTCGCAGCCGAGGCGATCGCGGGGGTTCTTCTGGGCAAGTCATTTATGGCCGTGGGGGCAATTTTTTCGCCCGGTTCTCAATTGCAACTCATCCAGCCGCTCGATATTTTTCTGATTTTGGCTAATACACATTTAATTACGGCGCATTTTGTCGGAGTTAGTTCGACGCTTTGGCTGCTGAAACGGATTGATCCCTAAATTGATCTTTAATGATCGAATAGCACTTTCTGAAAGAATTGGGTATAAGTGAAGCGATCACGCAGCTCGTCACTCCTATGAACGCCCCCGACTCTTCCTCACCTCCAGCCTCACGCCCGCTATTAGGCCTACTCGGATTCAGTTTTTATGCACTGTTTACCTTACTCCCCGATAGCAACACGTTAATGGTGGCTTGGCCGTGGGTGCTGATATGGCAAGCGGCGTTACTATGCCCCGTCCTCTGGTTGATGATTCAGACTTGGACGGACGGCGGACAGCATTTAGGGAATGGTCTCGATTGGATTGCGGGCGTGGCGGTTCTGGCTATTGTGCAGTCTGGAGTGACCGCTGTTTTTCCGCAACAGGCTCAATGGGCGGGCATTGCGGTGCTGTGTATGGTGGCTGCGCTTTATGCCTGTAGTCACTACATGAGCGATCGTTCCAGACGACAGCGGTTGCTGACGCTGCAAGGACTGTTGCAAGTCGCATTCATTGTTTTCAGTCTTGGGCTTTGGACGGTTCAGACTTGGTGGCCCGAACTCACCCGATTGCGGGAACTTCAACAAGCGACAGGCGTGGCGATGCCATTTAGCTTTGAGGCGATCGAAAATAGAAACTGGGCACCGATCGGTCATCAAAACTACGTGGCGGGCTATCTGAACCTCGCGATTCCTAGTTTGCTGGGGTTGAGCTTGAGTCGGAGCGGGGCATTGCGCTGGATTTTTGTACTGGGTGCTGGATTGGGACTAGTCGATCTCTACACCACAAGTTCAAGAGCGGGCTGGATTTCATTGGTGGGGGCGATCGGAGTTGGGGCGATTGCGTTTCTAGTTAAATCTAACAAAACGGGGGGCAACAAAATTGGCTCAAACTGGCTCACCCGATTTTCTAAACTTCAATTGCTTGGGATAGGTCTTGGCGCGATCGGAGCACTTGTTCTTGGCCTCATCAGCACCGGACGACTGAACGGGATCACTAATGCAACCGGAGGCGGTTATGTCCCCGGTGAGTTTGCCTATCGCCTCATCACTAATGCGGTGGGATGGAGCATGGGTCTCCAGTCGCCGCTGTATGGCATGGGGTTAGGAAGTGTCCCACACCTCTTTCAAAAATTTCGTCCTATTTGGGCTGGACGAGAAGCGGAGCTAACGTTCCAACTTCACAGCACTCCAGCTCAGCTCTGGGGTGAACTCGGAATTCTGGGCTTAGGTCTGTGGATTGGAGCATTGATTTGGCTGGGTCGCCATTGGTGGAATTCGCGCCGAGTCCTTAGTCCTTTGACCCATAGCCTGATTGCGGCGATCGTTTCTTACAGTCTGCAAAGCCTCAGTGATTATCAACTAGACAATCTCTGTATCAGTGGCACGTTGGTAATTTTTATGGCGGCGATCGCGGCGGAACTCCGAGATCTAAATTCTCAGTCGTCACAACTTTCGCCCAAACTCTCTCAAGCCTCGGTCTTTGCTATGGCTGGAATGACGATGGCCGCAATAATCTGGCTCGTCCCAGTTCATCGAGCTTGGATGCTTTCCAGCCAAGGCTTTCAATCGATCGCGTCTATTCAAAATCCTGCGACTACGCCAGAACAAAAGCAAACTGCGATCGTTCAATTCAGCCAAAACCTCGACGACGCACACCAATTAGCGCCCTGGGAACCCTACTATCCCCAACAACTCGCCTGGGTTTTGGGGGATCTCGGCCTCAAATCTAACCGATCGGACCTGCTTCAACAATCCGTAAACTGGTTCAACATCGCACGCACCAACGCGCCCTATCAAGAATTTGTCTATTCAAACCTCGGCTGGCTCCAACTCAACACCAACCCAAAAGCTGCAACAGAGGCATTCCGCCAAGCGGCCCAATTGGTCCCGGCCAAACGCGGAGTTTTCTATGGACTGGGCATGAGCTTGTTGTTTCAGGCTCGGATGGATGTTGCGATCGAAGCCCTTGCCTTAGAAGTTGTCCGAGATCCCATTGCCCTAACTAGTCCTTGGTGGCGCACTCCCCAGCGCAAAGACCT
This sequence comes from Synechococcales cyanobacterium, assembly GCA_043739045.1. Taxonomy (GTDB): domain Bacteria; phylum Cyanobacteriota; class Cyanobacteriia; order Leptolyngbyales; family Leptolyngbyaceae; genus JAAFJU01. The sequence goes on along the minus strand of JAYUEW010000198.1, from coordinate 795 downwards.
TTTTCAACAGGTCACAAAACGCACTGAAAACCTCTACACCGAACTTATTAATCAAGCAGCTAACGAAACTCTTGTTACTGCCCTGAAAGGCTGTCGTGCAACCTTACGGTGGTGGACGGGCGATTTTCAAGGCGCACAGGAGGATGCGATCGCCAGCAAATTCGATGCGCTCAATGCTATTCTCATGCTCCAAACCAACCAACCGATCGACCTGACCGCTCTTGCTAAAAAGCCAAACGTTTCTCCCAGCACGATCGCAACCCTGACCGCATGGCTTACCCCCGACCAGCGCATTAATCAACTTCAAACCGCTTGGATACTGGGAGCAAAACAGGCCACTCCGCCGGAACTCTTGGAGAAGCTTCAATCGACTATGGCCCAGTCTAAATCCTTTGACCAATGGCTGAAGCAAAATTCCCCAACGCGTGAACTGCGTCGTCAGCGATCGGGCTTTGGGGTTCTCAGTCGTCACATTGATGGCGTGATCCCGACGGACTTTCTGACAGTCGAGGAAAATCTCGCCATGACCTACCTAATTCGGGACATCGCCTACGAGTGGAAATACTACCCAGATCTAGAAAAAGCCATCCAAGTTCTGCGGGAAAAAGTCCTCAGCGCCATTTAATTTAGAACAAGTTCCAAAACTCCTTGAAAAACTACTTGCCAAGAGTCCTGTCGATTGTGTATGTTAATTAAGTTGCGAAACGCGCACGGGTCGCTAGCTCAGCGGTAGAGCATTCGGCTTTTAACCGACTGGTCCTGAGTTCGAATCTCAGGCGACCCATAAAATACGTT
>JAYUEW010000197.1:0-2544 GCA_043739045.1 Synechococcales cyanobacterium | reverse complement strand
CCATTGCCTGACTCGTTCTGGCTAGGAGAAATGTAATTGGCAACGCCTCCCGAATGGGAATCGCATCTCCGATCGTTCCTATGACCTGCGATCGTCCTTGGGTGGAGTACGATCGGTTATAATCTGAGAGTTACTGTCATCGCGGTTTCTCTCCCATGTCGATCGCAACACCGATTACCTCAGAACTCATTTTTCTAGTTGAAGAAGATCCCGAAAGTGGATATCTCGCCCGCGCGATCGGGGAATCAATCTTTACCCAAGCTGAAACATTAGAAGAACTTCGTCAAGTCGTCCGCGATGCCGTGAACTGTCACTTTGAAGCCTCCGATCGACCTTCGCTCATTCGATTGCACATCGTCCGAGATGAGGTAATCGCCGCATGAAACTCCCTCGCGATATCGATGCAGCCACCCTCAAACAAATGCTACTGCCCTTGGGATACACCGTAACTCGCCAAACAGGTAGTCACCTTCGTCTGACGACACAAAACCAGGGGCAACACCATATCACCATCCCAAATCACAGTCCAATTAAAGTGGGAACGCTCAATTCAATTCTTCGAGACATTGCAGAACATTTGGGAGTATCGCGGGATGAACTTTTAGACCAAATTTTATGAAAATATAACCCTAGACAAAACTGGAGAAAACCCATGGATCGTCCGTTGATTTATCAATTGAGCGCTTAGATTGGAACGGTGAGTCCGATCGCCCTTCCGAAAGCAGACCCGTTTTCCGAGTTTGCGATCGAGGATAATGTGAGACGATCGATCTACGAATCTAAATCCAATGCAATCATTAACGCTTGATTCAATTGGGCGATCGTGGTTTACTATTGAAATAAGTGTATACAGTCTGCGAAACCTCCGGCACAAAATCCCAAGCCGAATCCTCACGATCGCTCTCCACAATCACCGCGCCAATATACCGTTTTCCATTGGGCATTTCAATAATTCCAGCATCCCCCAGCATTGTACCGATATAGCCAGTTTTATGAGCGATCGTCGCTCCTGCTCCAAGTCCAGCCGCCAGTAATTTTCGGTTTTTGACACGCCGTAAAATATCAAGCGCATTGGCTTGTGAATTGCGAGAAAGAACAGATTGCCGATCGAGCATTGCTAAAATTTGTGCAAGTTCCTTCAATGTTGTTGTATTCGTTCCACCTAAATCGGGCAACCACTCGCGCAACCGAGTATTTGACAGTCCCAATTGGGCAAAACGCTGATTCACATAATTGATACCGCCCATCCGTTTGATCACCATATTTGTTGCAGTGTTGTCGCTAATCGTAATCATTTTATCAATTACATTTTGCGCAGTAAACTTAGTATTAACAGGCAGATCTTGAAACTCACCAGAACCACCGACAATCACATCATCGGTCATCGTCCAGACTTCATTCAAATTAATCTTTCCTGCATCAACATCTTGTAAAAATGCAATCAAAATCGGTAGTTTAATCACGCTAGCAGTAGGGTAAACTTTGTCACTATTGAAATCTACATAGTCCCCAGTTTCCAAATCAACAAAAAGTAATCCTGTACTCAAACTTGGATAGGTTTTACGAATGCTGCTCAGACGATCTTTAAGCCAGGTAAGTTGTTGACCTGCGGGAATCAGAGTGCTGTACGTTTTAGGCGGTGGAGTGGGAGCAGGCGGCGGGGTTGCGACGGCAATGGCAATCGGGTTATTACTCGTCTGTGTTGCAAGTGTGCTTTGGAATGGGGGTAGTTGTACAGTCCATTGGGTGGGACTGGTGCCGCGTACTAAGACCTTTTGAGCATCTACGGTGTAGGCGGGATCTAAGTCAATGACTAATCGTGTGGTTTGACGTTCAAATTTAGCAATCCGAATACTTTTAACATTACCGCCCACAAGCTGATTGATTTTAGGACGATCGAGTCGAATTCCAGGCAAATCAATTACAATCCGTGCAGGGCTAGGGATAAGCTGAGCTGTGGGTTGTACGGCTTCATCGGTGGTAAAGTTTAATTGATTTCGCGATCGATCGAAGCTCCAAGTCTGTAAGGTATCGGCAGTAGCGGGCAATATATCGGGAAGTGCGGCAAACCATAGCAAACTAATCAAACTGAGCGAGAAGCTAGAAAATCGCATAGATTCTGGAACTTTATAAATAAAACATTAACAAGACTGTGCAAATAAAACAGGTGACAATTCAGGCTTCAGTATAGTAACGTTTTTTGGCTTTAAAAGTTCCGCATTGCATTTAATCGCCTTTTAAAATAAACTTTGCATTGGTTTACTCGGGGTGAGCGCAGCCTGCAATAATGAAAGAGCGATCGATTATTACAGGATAGAACTGGCTATGGATGACAAATTAATGCTGATGATTCCGGGACCAACTCCCGTACCTGAGCGTGTTTTACAGGCGATGGCAAAACATCCGATCGGGCATCGCAGTGCAGATTTCAGCGCTATTTTTGCAGAGGTTACAGCAAACTTAAAATGGCTGCACCAAACCGAAAATGACCTGCTAATTTTGGCCGCTAGCGGTACAGGCGTGATGGAAGCTGGAATCATCAAC
>JAYUEW010000196.1:0-7387 GCA_043739045.1 Synechococcales cyanobacterium | reverse complement strand
CACCGGAACTAAGGGAGATGCGGAAGCCATGACAATCTCATCCGGTGAGAGCAATGTTTTAACCCGATCGTCTCGAATTTTTTCATAAATGCTCTGACGATCGGTGTCAGGATATTGATCAATTTTGTTAAAAACTAAAATCATTGGCTTGCCAACCTCTCGCAGTGCCGACAATGCCCGATGCTCAACCTGAGTCATGTCTCCCGACACCACAAACAACAAAAGATCCGATCGGGCCGCAATCAACTGGGCCAGTGCCGCCCGATCGTCGCCTTCCACTTCATCAATTCCAGGCGTATCGATAAGCTGAACGTGAGCGCCTGAATCCAGCGTAACGAGGCGATCCCAATCTGCTAACTGTTCACGTTGGGTAACGCCATGAATCGCTCCGGTTTGAAATGCATCCCGACCGAGCAACGCGTTTAACAATGAAGACTTTCCGCGACCCACCATGCCAAATGCGGCGATATGAACCACCGATTGATCCAATTTGTCGAGCATGGCCGTCAGACCCGCGATCGAATGCTCCAACCCGCTGCGCTCTAAATCCGTCAAATCAACGTGCTGCACGAGGTCTTGAAGCGCGATCGTTGCCTGTCGATAATTAAGTTCAGCCTGAATATCAGAGAACTCTACAAGAGCCGCCTCCTGAGAGCGATCGTCCCCGCTGGCTTGTTTGTCATGATTGTTTGAAGGGGAAGTTTGAAAAACCATGGGACTAGTATAACGAAACGCAAGAGTTACAGGCGATGTTTCGACAGACCCCGATGCAAGACTAGGACAAAGAGTTGACCAATGCCAAATTCAACTTTCCAAAATTAGTACTCAGGGCAATATTCAGATGCTCCATTGCCATCACCAGCCATTGTACCGAACCTTGAGTGTGGCATTCGTAATGGTTAAACAAAATTGAAAGGCGCTTTTCTAGGTACGGCTTAATCTTCCGACAAATGAGTACTAGTTTCAGGATCAAGCTAGTGGTTCCGATCGGGCCAAGATTCGAGAGTAAATCAACAAAAACAAAATGCTTCGGTTGATTTGAGCTTTGAACAATCAAGAAGTTCAAGAGCTGACTACAGGTTCGCAGTAGGAGAGATTCATTCAATTCTCCCCCATCACTGTCCGGCAAGATTTTCCCCAGCGTCTGATGCAACTGATTATTAAATTGACAGCGGCCATATTCCGGGTCCACAGCCTCAGTCAAGTATTCATACAAGTTACCTTTAAACCCTTTAAGAGTCTGCTGCTGATATTGGCTGCGAATCATAAAGCGCTCAGCAAGGTCTCGGTGGGTGCAGCCGTCACTTATTTTGCCTGCGAATTGCTTTAAAGCTTTGTTCAAATCTGAATCAGCCAACAGCGTCGGATTGGCCACAGGATGCAGCGCCCGATCGCCCCGTTGGTGATGAGTCGCCGATCGACGGACTTGGTAGGTGACAAACTGGGATAGGTTTAGTTCATAATTGTGCTGCATTTTTTCTTGCAGCGATCGAACAGATTTTTGATCCTCGGTGGTGCTGCCATCGCTGACGAGACAGTGAGAATATAGATAGGGATAGCGATGAATTAAGCTTCGTAGCGGTTGCTGATTTTCCAGCGCTGTGCCATTTTGCTCTAAAACACAAGATAACCGTCGTAACGATTGAAATTGATCGGTATCTCGAAACTGCTGGGTCAAATCGCGTAATCGTCGATTAGCCTTGCTACGGGTGAAGTCTATGCGCGTGGTCGGGGACGATTCTAGAAGCGAGATTAGCTGTGGTACGGCTGATTGGCAGTGGGGACGGCTCTGCCAGCGGTTGGTGATAATGTGGATGCAGCGGTTAAGAACGAATTGAAAATCTTGAAATGCAGAATCCGAAAGCACCAAACGATCGAGACTCAGCAAAACCTCGCGATCGTCATAACTAGATCCTTCAATCAATAATGCCCGAACCCGATCGAGGATTTTATCTGAACTTTCAGACTGGATTGCCATCAATAAATGATCATAAATTTTCTGTTCCTCAGAGCCAACTGAACGCGTGTAATGCGAAGTAGGGGGTTGGATTAAAGATGGTTTACTCTGACTATCCATGTGGCATCTCATAATTTCTAGTGAAAAATCCTCGCTTCAATCCGATGCACCACAACTATGCTACCGAGAATCGACTAAATCTCTCGTCAATTTTTACACACTTCACTCAATCTAAACAGATCCGTGTAATTTCAGATAGGAGCCACTTTAAGAACCGTCCCATTATGGGAGAAAAATCAGAGGACTTGTCTTCCATGTAATCAGGGGGTTAGTTCAGCCACTCACATTATCTATTGCGCTGGAGCGTAGCAGATTATGCAAAATTGGAAGGCTAGGTAGAGCACTATTTTTCGGCATGATTTTTACTACTTTGATCTTTGCATCGGGTCTAGAAACAAAGGGCGTTTAGAAAATTATTCAGCTATTTCTAGGACTTCAATTTGTGCGATTCTACGGAGATTTAACACATCACTCATTTTACGAATCTGGGTAAAGGTTCGCTCCAATTGGGTGTGATCACAGATGTCGATGCCAAGGTCGATGACCGCTGTTTGGTCCGGGTAAGTCTTGACTTGAGCATTTCGGACATTGATGTTGTCGTCAGTGAGACGAGATAGCAAGTCTTTCAGTACACCAACCCGATCGATGACCTCAACTTGAACCTCTACTGGATAGGTCGTGGGTCGGTCGCGATCGGCAATGGGATTCCAACTTACAGGGACCAGCCGCGCACATTCAACTTTATCCAGATTTGGACAACCATGACGATGGACCGTGATGCCATTGCCTCGGGTCACAACGCCTGTAATTGATTCTCCTGGCAGCGGATTACAGCATTTGGCCGTGTGATGTAACATGCCTTCAATGCCTGCGATCGGTGACTTGGGCGACGCGACGACGGGAGTGATGCGAGGATTAAACGTAATGGGTTCGGGTTCTAGGATGACGGGCTGAGCTAACTTAACGGTATCCCGAATCCGATTGATGGTTTGGTTGACGGTCATTTCGCCATAGCCGATCGCCGCCAATAAATCATCCACGGTGTGATAGTTACTGCGCTCAGCGACGGTCTGCATGGGTGGTGATTTGAGCATGGCTTCAAAGCCCGGTTTTCCCATTGCTTTTTCCAGCATTTCCCGGCCACGGGCCAAATTCTCGTCTCGGTGCGATCGCTTATACCACTGTCGAATTTTATTCCGTGCGCCCGGTGTGACGACAAAGTTGATCCAGTCGAGATTGGGATGAGAATTTTTCTGGGTGATGATCTTAACAATGTCACCGCTTTTTAAAGCCGTATCCAGCGTCACCATCCGACCATTCACATGGGCACCTGCACAATGGTTGCCAACTTCACTATGAATCCGGTACGCAAAGTCAACCGGGGTTGCCCCGATCGAGAGCGGCACGACTTCACCTTGGGGAGTAAAAGCAAAAATTTCGTTCTCAAACAGGTCATTTTTAATGGTGTCGAGATATTCCTGTGCGTCTTTAAAATCGGTTTGCCAATCGACTAATTGACGAAGCCAGGTAAATTTTTCTTCATTGCTGGAGGCTGGAACTGGATTAGAGCCGCCAGATTCTTTGTACATCCAGTGGGCAGCGATCCCATAGTCGGCAATGTGGTGCATTTCTAAGGTGCGAATCTGCACTTCTAGGGGCTGACCGCCCAACCCAATCACTCCGGTATGCAGGGATTGATAGCGATTGGCCTTTGGCAAACCGATGTAGTCTTTAAATCGTCCCGGAATGGGGCGGAACATGTCGTGGACGACGGCTAACGATCGGTAACAATCGTCTTTAGATTCGACAATGATCCGAATGGCGGAGATGTCGTAAATCTGTTCATATTCTTTGTGTTGCTCGTACATCTTTTGATGGATGCCGTACAAATGTTTGGGCCGACCATTGATGTCGATCGCCTTGATGCCCAGTTCTGTTAGGCGCGGTTTTAGGAGTTCGGTTACTTCCGTAAGCTGAGATTCCCGATCGCCCCGTCGTTCTGCCACGCGAGTTTTGATTTGGTGGTAGGACTCGGCTTCTAGGTATTTGAACGCTAAGTCTTCTAGTTCCCATTTTATGCTGCCAATACCCAGACGATTGGCCAATGGCGCAAAAATTTCGCGGGTTTCACGGGAAATACGCTTTTGTTTTTCAGGCGCGAGATGTTCTAGGGTTCGCATGTTGTGGAGCCGATCGGCTAGCTTCACGACAATCACCCGAATATCCTTAGCCATGGCCAAAAACATCCGCCTAAAATTTTCAGCCTGCTGTTCAGTTTTGCTAGAGAATTTAAACTTAGATAACTTGGTGACTCCTTCCACCAACGTCCGAACCTCTGTGCCAAACCGTTCTTCAATCTCATCAAGCGTCACGGGCGTATCTTCCACCACGTCATGCAAGAATCCGGCTGCGATCACAGCACTACTTCCGCCCAAGTCCCTCAGAATCCCGGCAACAGCGACCGGATGAGCAATGTAGGGTTCTCCAGACGCACGCACCTGTCCTTCATGAAGGCTATAGGCAAAGTCAAAGGCTCGACAAATTAAGCTATTGCTTTTAGCAGGATCTTCCTTGGCCCCAATATAGGCTGAAGAGCTATCAATCATGCAGCTTCCAAGCCAATCAGGGAGATCAAGCGTTGGAGTTGGGAGTGGACGGATGGGGAGGTTCATAAGTCATTTCACGCGGCGAGATGGCGGATAGTTAAAGCCCGGTCTCAAAATCACTTGACTGGCTTAAAGTCACTATTTAAACTCTAATTTGAATTCAGATACTATAAAGAAAATCAGCAGATGTATCAATGTAATCTTTCTTGTTGTAACGAATCATGAGTTGTGCACCTCAAGTAAGTCGCGATCCCGATGCAATTCTGGACTGTCTTTATCTCCATCAAAATGCTCTAAGCCTCGTGACTGAGATGCGTCTTGGGCTGGGACTGGTGCCTGAAAATCCGATCGTTTGTTCCGATGGAGATCCCATAAATCAGAGATGGATACTCCTCAAAACGATGGTTGACGATCGGATTATTCCTTCACTCATGCAGTTGCTTAATACTTTTGATCTGAACAACGGTATTCAAGACGACAAAACTAGTGTGGTGAAAAATCAACTGCGATCGCTTACTCCTGAAGTTACTCGTCTGAGTAAATTGCTTCAACTCGATCGACAGTTTTGGAAGGCGGCCCGTCAACCCGATCGGATTTTGCAACGTCAACAACAATTTACGCAGCATCTAACACAACTTGCACAACTTTTAGAGGCGATCGTTCATCACTTAAAATCTGCTGCTTGAAATCTGGATAATGCGCTTATCTATAGCGATTCCATAGCGATGGAGTAGTTACAGTCATCCACTAGTTAACGCGATCGTAACCAAGCCTCAATGCCATCTGCCAACGTATCTGCTAATCTTGTTTGCTGAACTGGGTCTGTAATCCAAGTGTATTCTTCCGGATTAATCATATAACCTAACTCCATCAAGACCGAGGGTGCTACGGTTGGGCGGGCTAATGCGAGATTATTCCAAAACACATTGTCGGATTTGCGATCGAGCTTTTGAATCACATAATCATGCAGAAACTGGGCGAGCGATTGAGATTGAGATTGATACCAAAATGCAGCAGTGCCTTGGGTTTTCTCAGCATCGCCCCCATCCGGTAGCGCGTTGTAATGGATGCTCAGTGCTAGTGTTGGTTCAGCTTTTGTGATTAGTTGTGCCCGTTCATTGGGTCCAATATCATCGTCTCCTTCGCGGGTCATAATTACTGTGGCACCCCGTTTTGTTAGCCGATCGCGCAATAGTTTGGAGACGACGATCGTTACATCTTTTTCAGGAATTCCACCATTGCCAACAGATCCCAAATCCTCAGAACTGCCATGGCCAGGATCCAACAAGATTTTGATGCCTTTTAGCGTATTGCTAAGAACAGGTGGATTTCTAAGGGAAAGAACTAATAAATTTCCCTCATATCGCGTCTTGTATCCCCAAGCCTGATTAGTTTTCAAGTGCAGTGTGTATTGCATCTGAGTTGGGGTGATTTGTTGCCAGGTGACATGGGAAATGGTGGGATTATTTACTAATCGTTGGATTCCGGCTTGGGAAATAGTGTGGTGTAGCGTGAGCTGAACGGCACGATCGGTCTGATTCACCGTAATGGGCACAGGAATTTGCAGGGGAATCCGCAGTTCTGTCCAGTCGCTGAGCAATCGAGAGGTCACACCGCTGACAAGAGATTCCACGGGAACTCCGCTGCGGCTCACCAGTTGGGTTTCTGTTTCTTTAATCCATGCGCCATAACTCAGCCGTTGCCAAATGCCATCCTTCCCCGTCACCCGATCGCGCACGCCCTTCGGTAATGGGGTTAGCCGTGCAAATTCACTATCACTGCCTGTCCTGGCAACTCCAGGATTCGCCGTCACTTCCACGGTCACTAATCGGGCTGGGTCTAAAACTTCGATCGTTCCTTTTGCGGGTTCTCGAATCGATCTGCCATCGGGCAACTTCAACTGATAAATTGGCGTAACTAGAGTCCCGATTTGCGCAACGGCTGGAGATAGCTGCGTACAACCTTGATAGATTCCCGTCACCGCTTGTGCATCAAGTTTCCCGGTAAGAACGCTGAGGTTGTCGGCCAAAATCGTCGTGCTAGCCTCTGGAACTAGCGGCAGAGATTGTTGACCCAAAAGTGCGGTGACTTTGGAATTGGGCGGTGCAATGGCGCTTAGACAAATTAACTCTCCCGGCAAACGGGCGATCGGAACTTTGGGATATAGCGAGTCTTTAGCAAACCCATCGATCGGCAGTTCAAGCTGAGTTAACGTGCGGGTAACAATAACTGTTTTTGATTGTCCAGAATATTCAACGACAAATTTATTTTCACCCATAGTCAATGGAAAACTCGGCGAAAAATTCCCCATTGAACTACGGCGAACCCGTTTACCATTTATCAGAACCTCACCTATCGCTGGAGCCGAACCAATTAAAAAAATTTGAGAGGCTGTAGTGCTATGGCCAGCCGGAGGATAAACCACCAACAGGGCTGAAGAGGCCGATCGCTGTTGGGGTGCTGCGGGTATTACTGGTATCAGGGGGGGATTTTCTGAAAGGATAAACATTCCGGTAACTATAGAGATTAATCCATGAATCTGTAGTTATTTTACTTTGAATTGATAGGGTTTGAACCCGCTGACCATTATCTCGTGGCTTGATTTAGCCTAGAAAGTTTGCCGGATCCCGTGAAGACGTGACGGCTTGCCCTACAATACTCGGGTTAATTTGCGATGTTGTGCGATCGAACCCTCCTATGACGAAATTTGTCTTTGTGACTGGCGGCGTAGTTTCTGGAATTGGCAAGGGCATTGTGGCAGCAA
>JAYUEW010000195.1:0-16430 GCA_043739045.1 Synechococcales cyanobacterium | reverse complement strand
GTGTCACCGATCGCCTGTTCTACCCCCAAATTACGCGCCGCAGATGCACCTTTATGGGCTTGTTCATAGATTTTTAAATGCGGTAACTCCGCCATGGTGCTGTTCAACCATTCGATCGTGCCATCCGTCGAACCATCATCCACGACAATGATTTCGTAATTGATGACGAGTTTCACATCGAAGGTTTGAATCTCCAATGCTCGGAGTGCTTTTTGTAGAATGGGCAGTCGGTTATAGGTTGGAATGACAATGCTAAAAAACATTTGCTTTGCTCTCAAGAGGCGCGATTGCTTCGACGGATTTTACGATAGCTCGATTGGAAAGTAGAGGCGGTATCTTACGGCTGAATTGCAACCTTGACTTGGAGATTCGTTAACCGTTGAACGGGTTTACTATCATCCAGCCGGATTTTCACTTCCACGACCCGCACATCTTGTTTGTCCGATGGGTCAGAACTCGTGACGGCGTTTTTGCGAACCTGTGCCCCAATCCGCTCGACTTTTCCAGAAAGTTCACCGGGGAATGCATCGCTCTTGATGATCGCCCGATTGCCTATGCTAATTTTGGAAATCGAATTCTCATCCACCTCAGCCACGACATACATTTGCTCCGTTGCCCCTAGGTCCATGATGCCTGTTGTGCCGACGGACTCATTGTCTTTAGCATGAATTTTCAACACCGTTGCGGGAATCGGAGATTTGACAACCGCCTTTTCCAATTCGATATTGGCCTTATCAAAATTTGCTTGAGCAACCATTAATAACGCTTCAAACCGTTTAATATCTGTGGGCCGCACCTCAGACACGCTGCCGAGGAGTTGATTTTGTCCGGCCACTCGAGTAATCGCTTTCTGGACTCCGGCTTGAGCTTGGGTGACGCCATCCCCGCGTTGTTGTTTAAGCTTTTTGGCTTGGGCAATTACCTTTAGACCTTGGGCAGCTTCTTGTTTTGCTGAGGTAAAGGCGAGTTCGCGCTTGCGCGTTTCAGATTCAGAAACCGCGCCCTTGTTGCTCTTGTTATAGAGTTCGGTATATTTGATGAAATCCCATTCCGCATTTTTCATCTCAGCCTCTAGCTTAATCTGCGCCGCTTCCACCTTTTCCAGTTCTAGTCCCGCCGATTCATAGTCTGCCTGCGCTCGCCTGACTTCCGCTTCTGCCTGTGCTTCTTGGGCTTTCTCTGTCTCGATCGCTGCTCGCTGTGCTCCTATGTCACCAGACTTTGCCCCAGCTAGAACATTTTCTAAATTACTTTGCGCCTCAAACATGGAGGCTTCGGCCTGTTTAGCTGAAGCCAAAAGGGATTGATAACTATCCATTACCGCGATCGGTTGCCCTGGTTTAACCTTATCGCCTTCCTTCACCAGCAACCTTTCAATCCGCGAACTAAACCCAACAGCAGGCGGTGCAATTTTAAAAATTTCGCCAGCAGGCTCAAGACGACCCAATGCCCCGATCGATACGACCTCTTGTTTTTTTGACTCTTGGGCGGCTATTTCCGCTTCTTTTGATTTCGCATTAGAACTCATGGTTGTGGCGATGTACGTACCGCCCCCGGCCAACGCCAACGCCAATGCAGAGACGATCGCCACCAATTTGGTTCCAGAAGAAGTAAGTAAAGGTTTTGAAGTCACGCGACAAAAGCTCCCGGCATAAGATGCATCGAAAAGGTCAAGCAGCCATCAGGTCAAAATGATCACTCTGTGGCCACTGATTAGGCATTATGAATAATAACAACAAAGGCCGCGCCTCCGCCCAAATCTACCAGGAGTAAAGCTGCTGAATCTGTAAAACCCGATTTTCATCGCCTTCATATCTTTATCGCCTTCATTTAGGTTTGTGAGACTGATGTTGTGAAAAATCAACTGAAACTATTTAATTCTCTTTCTGAGAGGTTGAGATAATATGTATGAAAAGTCGAATTAAAAATCGCATCATTCCTTAATACAGCCTTAATCTTCGTCTGTTTAGCTCATTTCAATTAAGTACAATCTTTAGTTTCTCACACCGCATGGATAGTCATCAACTTGCTCGCTACATAGAGGAAACCGATGGCATCAGTAAGCCTTGGCTCCTTGTTCAGCTCCGTCTTGCAAAACTGAACGAACAAAAAAACAGCATGACCTCCGTAGACTATGCCCATGATTTAGCTGACATTCACCGAGATCTAATGAACCTTGGACAATGGTGGAAAGGTCAAGAAGGTGAGGTTTTTAAGCCATGAAACGTAGCTCCAAGACGGACCCGATCGCGGTCAACCTTTTCGACCCGCAGTATTACATCAACCGCGAATCAAGTTGGTTAGAATTTAATAGTCGAGTTCTACATGAGGCCGTGGACGATCGGACTCCGCTGTTAGAGCGGTTAAAATTCTTGGCTATCTTCAGTTCCAATCTTGATGAATTTTTTATGGTGCGAGTCGCCATCCTCAAGGAAAAATTGGATGCCGATGTCAAAAAACTCAGCCCCGATGGGAAAACGATTCAAGAACAGGTCGCGATCGTTCAAGATGGTGTGCGGCCTCTCATGGCCTATCAGCATCAACACTTTGAGCAAGTTCTAAGAATCCAACTCGCGGCCAATGGCATTCACCTACTTGACTATCTAGACCTCAGTCAAGAACAACGCAACTACCTCCGCAACTACTTTGAAGAGCAAGTCTTCCCGGTTCTCACCCCCTTGGCTGTTGATCCAAGCCATCCGTTTCCCTACATTTCCAATCTCAGCGTCAGTCTACTGGTAGTTGTTCGAGATCCAATTACCAAAGAAGAAAATTTCGCCCGCGTCAAAGTCCCTAAGGTTCTACCACGCTTTATTTCCCTGCCGATCGAAACCCACGTCACGACCACCACAACCGACGAACGATCTATTCCCACCGTTTGGGCTGGCATTGCCCTAGAGCAAGTAATTGCCCACAATCTTGAAGTATTATTTCCGGGGATGGAAATTCAGGAGTATCATCCCTTCCGAGTCACCCGTAATTCTGACTTGGATGTGGAAGAAGACGAGTCCGACGATTTGATGGAGGCCATTGAGCAAGAATTGCGGAAGCGACGACTTGGTGGATCCGTTGTACGGATGGAAACCAATCCCAACTTGCCCGCCCCCATCCGATCGCTCCTGATGGAGGAAATGGAGATTTGTGACGAGGACGTTTATGAAGTTGAAGGATTGCTCTGTCTGCGCGACTTGATGTATTTTCTAGAGCTTCCCTTACCACAGCTCAAAGACACGCCATGGAAAGCTGCTACTCATCCTCGTCTACGTAAAGTCTTAGAAAACGAAGTCGAAGACCTGCCCGAAGATAAAGAAGAAGATTTTTTCAGCGTCCTGCGAAAACAAGACATTCTCGTCCATCACCCCTACCAATCCTTCACGACCAGCGTTCAGCGTTTTATAGAAGAAGCGGCTCACGATCCTGATGTATTGACTATAAAAATGACGCTGTATCGGACTTCTGGCGACTCTCCTATTGTCAAAGCGCTAATCAATGCTGCCGAAAATGGCAAACAAGTCGTGACTCTGGTAGAACTGAAGGCGCGGTTTGATGAGGAAAATAACATTCTCTGGGCCAAGCGACTCGAAAGCGCTGGGGTTCATGTGATCTATGGCCTTGCCGGACTCAAAACCCACACCAAAATTGTCTTAGTTGTCCGCCGTGAAGGTGACAAAATAAAACGCTATGTCCATATCGGCACTGGAAACTACAACCCCAAAACCGCCCGTCTCTATACTGATTTTGGTCTCTTCAGTGCCCGTGAAGACCTGGGAGCCGATGCGACGGAGCTGTTTAACTATCTCACCGGATATTCTCGCCAGAAAGACTATCGACAGCTCTTGGTGGCTCCGGTGAACTTACGCGATCGGATGATTTCGCTGATCGATCGGGAAACTCAGCATCAACGATCGGGTGGTCAAGGTCGTATTGTCGCCAAAATGAATGCTTTAGTTGACCCTGTGATTATCCGCAAGCTCTATGAGGCATCGATGGCAGGGGTCAAGATTGACTTGATTATTCGTGGGGTCTGTTGTCTGCGTCCTGGTGTCCCCGGTGTAAGCGATACGATCCGCGTTATCAGCGTCATTGGCCGACTCCTGGAACATTCCCGTGTCTTTTATTTTTATAATAATGGCGACGAAGAAATTTTTATTGGCAGTGCAGACTGGATGACTCGAAATCTCGATCGTCGGGTTGAAGCCGTTACGCCTGTGCGAGATCCTGAATTGCTTGCCGATCTCCAAGAAATTCTCGGCGTTCTGATGGTAGACAATCGACAGGCTTGGGAGCTTCAGTCTACTGGCAACTACATCCAACGCGTTCCAACGGATGGGTCGCAAGCGTCCCAAGTCCACTTTATGGAACAAGCGCGAAATCCTAATTAAATTCCTTGAAAGTTTTCTTACGTGATTCTACAGAAATTGAAAATAAATCCATATCTGGTGTTGACAAAAACTAAAAATCGCTATATCTAGTGTATGGGTTCCCTACTTTGTGTTGCAAATCTTTTTGAATGTGCTAGCGATCGGATTGTACTTTGCAGTCTGATTGTAGCCAATTGATGAGTGCTGTCTCAGATCTGTCCAAAGGGAACAACTTGTTAAAAAAACAACTGTATAGGATAAAAACTCACGTTCAGTCCAGTTTTAACCATTTGGATTTAAATTTTTTCGATAAATCTCTGAAATTATCTGGTGTGATACCTGATGGCAACTAAATCTTCTAAAAAGAAAACTAAACCTGATACAGATGCTCCAATTGAGGAGTTGGCCCTTGGCGCAGATGTAGAAGTCTTGAGTGATGATGAATTGACTCCAGAAGCTTTAGCGCGATCGGTGCCCAAGAGTAATAGCGATTATTTGGGCTTGTCTGATGATTCAGTTGGAATTTTTCTCCGAGAAATGGCGAGATATCCGCTGTTGAACCAGGCTGAAGAAATCGAACTGGCCCGTGAAATTGCTAAAGGCGGATCTGTCGGAGAGCGGGCTAAGCGCAAACTGGTGCGAGCTAATCTTCGCTTAGTGGTTTCTATTGCTAAAAAATATCTTAATCGTGGTGTTCCATTCTTAGATTTGATTCAAGAAGGATCCATGGGCTTGATGCGGGCAGCTGAAAAATTTGACTACGAGCGGGGCTATAAATTCTCGACCTATGCCTACTGGTGGATTCGTCAGGGCATTACGAGAGCGATCGCGTCTCAGAGTCGCACTGTGCGTCTTCCGGTTCACATGGTTGAAAAATTAAACCAAGTCCGTAAGGTTCGTCAAACACTATCTCAGGAATTCGGTCGTCGGCCTACGAAGCAAGAGCTGGCGGCGGCGCTTGATATGGACGAGGATAAGCTGGATCAGGTTTTGGATGTGAGCCAACGTACTTTGTCGCTCCATGCATGGGTCGGTAAGGACGAAGACACGGAGCTAATGCAGCTTATTGAAGACTCTGACAATATTCCCCCCAACGAAAACCTCGATCGT
Source organism: Synechococcales cyanobacterium (assembly GCA_043739045.1). Taxonomy (GTDB): domain Bacteria; phylum Cyanobacteriota; class Cyanobacteriia; order Leptolyngbyales; family Leptolyngbyaceae; genus JAAFJU01. The sequence goes on along the minus strand of JAYUEW010000195.1, from coordinate 10,959 downwards.
AAACTGTTAAGCGATCGATTGAATTCGGTGTTGGATCACTTGAGCGATCGGGAGCGGGAAATTATCCGTTTACGCTATGGCCTTGAAGATGGTCAGCATTATACCCTCACCGAAATTGGTAAAATTTACGACCTATCCCGTGAGCGGGTTCGTCAAATTCAAGCGAAAGCCATGCGGAAGCTACGCCATCCTCGCCGTCAAGCATTGCTTAAAGATTGGGTTTAGGACTTTTGGAGCGTCAGACCTAACCGTTAGTAATTGTTGGCAACTACAAGGGTGATACCGATAAGGTGTAGCTGGGTTTGGCTGCACTGCGACTGCCCACAAAGACTTTGTAGGTCCCGCGTGTCCAGCGTCCCGTCAGTTCAGCTTCGCCATTAGAGAAGTTATCGGTTTGGATACAGAAGCGTTTGCCTTGGCTGTTGATCAGTAAGAGAGAGGTTTCGCTGTCACCTTTGATCCGAAAACGTCGATCGCTGTCTTCGGTGATTTCCACAGTGTATTGCGGTTTATCGATCGCGGTGATCGCACAGGTGGCTGAACTGGCCATGCCTTGTAGTGTTGTTGTTGGAGTTGCGTTACTGATTGAGATGACATTAGAGGCTTGTGCAAGCGCGCTAGAGAAAACTAAGGGAACAGTGGCACAAGCAGTTATAAATACAGAGATTAATCGGCGTGTCATTGTGGGTACCCCATTGGGGAAATCTTGGGAAAATCTTTGCTTCATTCTTTCAGTATGCAAGCAATGTTCGCCCCCAATTGAGGGATTTAGACCTGTTTCCGAAGTGTCACTTTTGACAGGGATAGTCGTACTTTTATTTTAAAAACTATTACAAAAAAAGGAATCGATCGCACATCCGATCGATTCCTTTTAATTTTAAATTATCTGACTTATCCGATCGTTAGAAGTACTTCTTCAACAATAGATGGAGATTTTTCTTTGTGGTTTCTGAAACCTTATCCATTGGGGTCAAGACTGCGTATTTGAGCGCTGAGTGTGCGTCGGATTCAAACGGATCTGCGCTCAGACGGCGTACTGCTTCCTTGATGACTTCTTGGGCATTTTTTGCATTTTTATGCAGATTTGCTATCACCATCTCCACCGTCACACTCTCGTGATCGGTATGCCAACAATCGTAGTCCGTCACCAGTGCCAAGGTCGCGTAGGCAATTTCGGCTTCACGCGCCAGCTTGGCTTCTTGCAGATTGGTCATACCTATGATGGTGGCACCCCAACTGCGATAAAGGTTGGACTCTGCTTTCGTTGAGAATGCCGGACCTTCCATACAAACGTAAGTTCCGCCGCTATGAATATCAATGCCCTCTAGATTGCAGCTTTTTGCCGATTCCAGTAGCACATCCGCCAGCTTCGGACAAACCGGATCGCCAAAGGTAATGTGCGCGACGATGCCATTGCCAAAAAAGGTTGAAATCCGATCGCGGGTCCGATCGATAAACTGATCTGGAATCACCATATCCAAGGGCTTGGCTTCAGCTTTTAATGAACCCACTGCCGAGGCTGAAATAATGTATTCCACGCCCAAACTTTTCATGGCGTAGATATTGGCCCGAAAGTTAAGCTCTGTGGGCAAAATAGTGTGGTTACGGTTGTGGCGAGCCAAAAAAGCCACCCGTGTCCCATACAAGATGCCGGTGATGATCGCATCCGACGGGGCACCAAAGGGAGTCTCCACGGTCACTTCTTCAATATCCTTCAGCGCCTCCATTTTATAGAGACCACTTCCGCCAATAATCCCAATTTTGATGTCTTGTTTAATATCCTGCGCCATGACTACCCATAAAAATAAAAGAACCTAAAGCAGCGTACCACTCCGCAATAGCCACAGCCCACTCTGAGTCATGCCAGAATCATCGGGTTGAATCATCAAAAAATGTAATCCCTTGGCTGCAATTTTCCGGGTTGTAAAGAGTTCGCCCGCCTGACGCATTTCTGAATCTTCAAACGTTGCGAGGATATGCCGATCGACCTCGCCCGAGTGCAAAATAATCCCATCCGGCGCACCTTGACTATAAATCACTTCATGGGGCACCGATGCATCAATCCACCGCGCGATCGTCATGGATTTACGACCCCCGGTGATGGCGATTCCGGGTAAAAACTGGTCCGATGCCAAGCCTAAATTTAGCGGTTGCCATTCACTGGGTAATGACTGTACCGGAATCATTCGTCCTGAGAAATAGTCCCAAAAATCCCCGGCGGTTAAACTTGCAAATTGCCAACGATCGCCCCAAAGCTCTTCCGGCAGTGGTACGGGTGGATTACGTTTCATAAAAATAAAGAGCCTTAGAGGAATAGATTTAGCACTAATGCCGACAAAAATGTCAGCAGCGCCGCCACGGCAAACAGATAAAAAATCGCACGGGGCCTAAACATTGTCAATAATAGGCCGATCGCCTTCAGGTCAATCATGGGGCCAAAGACTAAAAATGAAACCAATGAACCCGTTGTAAAGGTTGAGGCAAAGGACAGCGCAAAAAATGAGTCTACGGTTGAGCAAATTGACACCAGCGCGGCCAAGGTCATCATCGCCACAATAGAGGTCACCGGATCTTGCCCCAAGCCCAGCACCACCTCACGCGGCACAAAGCTTTGAATCACCGCCGCCACCCAACTCCCCACAATTAACACTGCTGACAGTTCTCGCAGTTCCTGGGCCATGCCTTCGACCAGTAGTTTGATGCGTAATCCGATCGGTTGGTTAACCATTTCCATCATGGTCGCTTTCATAGCTTGAGCATCGTCTGTGGGTAAGGGGGTGTTAGATTTCCCTAGGAAGAATGTCCCGGAAGAGAGGAGTGCGTTTTCCACCGATCGCCCTTGTTCACGTTTGCGTCGTGCATCTAAGCTCGTAACCAAGGACGGCTGCAAAAATGGTGAGAGGTCAGACTGCAAACTAAACAAAAATCCCATTAATGTTGCGATCGCTAGCGATAGGCCAATCCGTAAAAAAACAATCTCTGGCTGGTCGCGGAATGCGGTCCAAGTGGCCCAAAACACAATCGGATTGATAGTCGGTGCTGCGATTAAAAACCCGATCGCAACCGATGCAGGTGCGCCTTGGGTCATTAAGCGCCGAGCCACTGGAATATTGCCACATTCACAGACCGGAAACAAAAATCCAATGCAGCTTCCAAATAAGGAGCCGAGGAGTGGATTTTTGGGCATCCAACGAAGGAGCTGACGTTCACTGACAAAAAAAGTCAACATCCCCGAAAAAAAGACCCCAATCAATAAGAATGGGATCGCTTCAATCATCAAACTGAGAAACAGAGTAAAGGTGCTATTAAAATGCTCCATGCTCTAGAACTCTGCTGATTATTTGCTTGCAATATGAAACTAAATGGCTCTGGCGAGGTTTGAACTTGCGACCTTGGGCTTATGAGTCCCCTGCTCTACCACTGAGCTACAGAGCCGTAACGCACCTATTACAATACTGATTTGATCGTCCTAAGTCAAGCGATCGCCGCCATATTTTTCAATCATAATTATGATCTCTCAATCCTGCTGAGGATTATGGATCTACATCTTATAAAAGTTATTCATAACTTAAAAACGACGTTGTACAAACCACAACGTCGTTTTTAAAAACTGTCAACAACCTAGCTGATTGAGCTGTGCGATCGGGATGCGTAGTCAGGTCTAGCCCCGATTATTAGGTAAATAGGCCATGGGATTGACCGCACCTTGACCACCGGGATGGATTTCAAAGTGAAGATGAGGTCCAGTACTGTTACCGGTGCTGCCCATTAGGGAAATTTGTTCACCTTGGCTTACTTGTTGACCAACGGAAACCAAAATCCGATCGTTATGGGCATAGCGCGTCATTGTGCCATCGGCATGATCGACTTCGACCAAATAGCCAAATCCGCCATCATTATATCCAGCGTAGGAAACAACACCAGGTGCAGAAGCTACAATGGGAGTCCCAATGGGTGCGGCAATGTCAATACCTCGGTGAGGACGACCCCAACGTTGACCAAATCCAGAGGTCATGACTCCTTGAGATGGCCAAATAAATCCATTCATTGCGCCCCCTCCCTTACCACGCGGCAAATAACGATCCGCTGCACCGATCGTCGGCAGTTCAGGAGAAACCATTCGACGGGTCGAAGGCTGAACTAGTGGTGTGTAGGCATCAGCACCCATCGAACCCCTGGCTATGACCCGAGGAGCCTTGGATGACTTGATGGTTGGAGTGTTTTGAAATGGTACTGGCGTGAGACCACTGTTAGTGGATGCACTACGCAAATCTGGGTTGACCATTAGACCTGAGGGCAGAATTTTCGGTAATTCTGGTGTGGGTAGCGTACTGATTGACTTAGCAAATTGTCCATCAGGTCGGTATGCAACGGTTGTTGGCTGATATTTCTGACGCGCTTTCGTTACATCTGCTACTAAACCATCAGCATAACGACGACTTTTGATAGCCTGACCTGGTAAGGGGGGCGCTGGAGCTTCCGAGTCTAACTCTCTACCTAATGATGGAGTTGCTGTTGCAATGGTCTGGAATAGTTCGGCAGGTATGGGCGCGACTTTCTTCTGGGCAACTTTCAGAACCTGATTGGTCTTTAGAACATCTTGATTCGTGATTTGGTTCAACGACGCGATCGCTGATGGAGACACTCCATGAATTCGAGCGATCGTTGATAGGCTCTCACCGGGAGACACCTGATGGGTCACAAATTCAGATAACCTAGTCTGGATGGCTGGAATCGATGCAAGCTTAAATTCCTGAGAACCGAACTCTGTCGATTGCTTGACGACTCCAGATGAGTCTTTCTTTACCTTTGAAGTATCAGTATTTTGATCAATCTCACTGAGTCTGACCGGAACTGATTTTGTATTTACCGCGTCCAAATTAATCACTTGGCCAACGCGGAGAACCGAGGTTGTGTCCAACTGGTTCAGTAAGGCGACATTCTGAGGACTCACGCCATGAATTTTGGCGATTTGGGAAAGGTTCTCTCCCTCTTGGACTGTATGGTACGAGAGTACTGACACGATCTGTGGTAATTCAGTCGAATTTGAAGATGCAAGAGTGCGAACCGCCCCTTGGGCAACTCCGGGTATCTCAGTAGTCGATGCCTCAGCGCTGTTGATCTCCACCGCGATCGCGGCCTCTCCGGCATGGGGAGCAAATAACCCGCAAGTTCCAATTATCGCAGCGCTAAGTATTGCTGTAGAACTATGAGATCGGCTAGATGCATGAATCATTTTCTTACCGAGACCTCCATCAGAAGAGGCTTCGCTACTACACATGTCAGTAGAGATACTTTTCTGGGGAATTGTGCTTTCCAATCGAAAACCTCCTAAGTGTCCAGCGTTCAACTGTTCTTAAAGTCACCCGCATTATTCAAAAATTTCCCTACAGCTGAACCGTAAGAAGAATGAACATACTCCGACCATACTTTAGTTACGTAATGTTGCTTTTGTCAAACGGAGATGTTCGTATCTCTCAATGCTTCGCAACAAAACCATACCTAAATGAAATAACAAATGTTAACTAGCTCTATGGAAACTGCCTAACTTGTTAAGGAACATTTGATTGCTCAAGTACCTTAACAGGAAAGAACAGTCTTGGCATATGTCTCATAAATGAGTTTGCCCTAAGTGTTGTGCAGAACGCGGGGAGTGTCTAACGCTACTGTTTTGTGGCGATCGGGCCTAAGTGTGTCCGTAAAATCAACCATTCAAGAGACCTCTTAAAACTGGTGTAATGCCGCTCACGTCAAGGAGTGCGGGCTTTGTCACTACCGCTCAGTTTAGGTCGAAGACCGAAGATTGAGCTATGACTTCGCTCCCATATCTTGACCAACGATAGAGCTTGAGGAGTCAGTATTCCTGCGGATCTTATGATTGGAAATTGTTATCACTGTCCAAAGCCATTTTGTAATGCGTGTGACTGACAATTAAAAATATTTCCAATTGTGAAGTAAAAACACTGCATTCCTTGACTGGTTCCATAAAACTCAGTAGCAATACGCCGGGGCTTGGATTCCCTTTATCTCTACCTGTCGGGGTCTCTTAGGTGGGATGTTTATTCATGTCTATGGTTCATTCAAATATCCCAACTGCCGTCGCGATTCAAACAGCCCAACTGCCACGCTAACCGAGAGATTTAGGCTACGTACCCCTGTTTCTCCCATAGGAATTCTGACCAAGGTTGAGCATTGATCACACACCTCAGGGGATAAACCACTCGTTTCCTTGCCGTAGATTAACCAATCATCCTCCCGGTATTCGATTTGCGTATAGCTTAATCGTCCGCGAGTGCTAAAGCCAATCCATCGTCCTCCGAGTTCTTGGCTGTATCTGGCAAAGTCTTCAAATGACGCGTGGCAGGTCAGGGGCACGTATTGCCAATAATCAAGGCCAGCACGTTTTAGGTATTTATCGCTTAATTCAAAGCCTAATGGCTCGATTAAATGTAGCTCTGTTCCTGTGGCGGCGCAGGTTCGGGCAATATTTCCCGTATTGGGTGGAATTTCTGGATTGACAAGGACAATACGCGGCATAGGAAGGGATTTTGGGGGATTTTGAGAAGTGGGCGTAGAACGAGTTGTTAGGTCTCTGAGGGCTAGATCTATAAACTTTCTTAATACTTAGATTCGATCGGGTCATTGATTAGTTTTTTAAATCAATGAGAAGGAGTATCTCAGAAAATATGATTTTTCTCCTCCTATATATTCCACAAATTCAGACTTAAGGGAGACTCACCTCTGTTCTAAGGGACATTTCCTGAGTTTTCATGTCTTCGATCGCGTATTCGATCACTTGTTCGCGGCTCCAGCCCTGATTAGATAGCTGGATCCAGCGTATAGATTCATTTCCTTCTCGCAGAATTTTTTTAATGGGAAGCAGAAAACAGCTAAAGCCTTCTTGTTTCGCCGTGGGCCAGACTTCTTCGTATAGAGATTGGATCCACTCACGGGCGACGATCGGCTTCCCGGTTTGCCAATGGGTGAGTGTGCTGTCGAGGCTGGATTTTGCGGACAGTAGCTCATTTTCACTGGCCATATTGACTAGATCTGCTCCGCGAGAGGCGATCGGCAGTTCGCTCATGACCAATGGATCCAGGTCAGGATTTTCCATGGCTTGAATTAATCTGGCTTCTAGTAATGCTGTGATGGCGAGTAAGTCGATGGGATTGCTGACCAAATCGCAAATTCTCATCTCTAAACGGTTGAGTATATAAGGACGACGATCGCCATTGGGCCGCACGGATGACCAAAGATGCCGAACATTTTGCATGGTGCCTAGGCGAAGTTGTTCTTCGGTCCATGCGATAAAGTCTTGATGGCTGGTGAACAGCGGGACGAACGCCGGAGTTTGGGGGAAAACCGACCAGCGCGTGGAATGAGATCCGGTTATGTCTCCGTTGAAAAAGGGCGATGATGCACTCAGGGCTAGATATAGCGGGGCTTCGACTCGAACCAATCGACAAAGGCGCATCAGCACATCTGGATCGCTAACGCCAAGGTTGATGTGGACGCTGGCGGTGACGACTTTTGTACCGTAGGTTTGTTCGATGTAGGTGTGATATGGATTTTCTGGATCCGATCGCCAAAACCGATTAGCTGAACCCGCCAAGGGCAAGGTGCTTCCCGGAATTAAGGTGTAGCCATCCGGTTTTAAATAGTCCCGAAGCGTGGCACGGGGCTGGAGTAAATCCAGGAGCGATCGTTCGTAGCGGTAGCTGGGCGCTGTGGTGTATTCCACATTTCGACTGTCGGGTTCACGAATGAACCCTTCCAGATCCGCCACAATTCGATCGGACAGTCCCACGATGTCGCCATTCGGGGTTCCGGTGTAGACTTCGATTTCAAATCCCTTCGAGAGCATGAGTCACTCACCTTATATAGGTAGAATTTTTGGTGTCTGAACGTGGAGGCGCACAGACCTCAGAACTTTACCTGAAACCGAGGCTCTAGAATCGATCGTCCGAAAAACAGCATCCTAAATCTTAAAAATAGTCTGTTCAATATAAAACCGCCCACAAAACTCTTGAAGGCGGCAATTCAGGCGTTTTCAAACCTACACCAGCATGGTGTTGAAGCTTAATCCTAATAGGAGGAGACTTCTCCAGCATTACTGCGCTGCTGCATTCGCTCTTTTGCTTTTGCAGCACTTTTTTTCAAGGCATTTAACCTCGCTTCATAGCGTTGACGCTGCTGTTTTTTTGGCGTTTGTTCGACCAGTGACTTGAGGGCGCTTCCTAAACTTTTGTAGGCATTGGGTAGAGTGTAGCCAAACCGAGTGGCTAGAGAAATCGCCCGTTCGTCAGCCTCTATTGCCTCTCGCGTCACTTTCTCACCATTATTTTTGTTGTAGAGTCTCCAGCCCGCAAATCCGGATAATCCTGCGGCCAAAATCAGCAGCACTCCATCTTGGACCCACAGTTCGCCCACCGCGCCGCCAAGTCCGATCGCCAGCGCTGCCATTTCCCAACCATCACGAGGAATGGTGTCGGCCTGAACTCGGCCTATTTCATGCCAAAACAAGAGATTGCGTTGGTCGATCGCAAGCTGATCCCACTTCGGCATATCAATTTGAATTTCCACCTCGTCCCGTCCAATTTCTTCACTGTTGATCAGCGTTGGATTGACGGCAGTGGCGACCTCGATAGAGACCCAACTTTGAAGTTCTGGGGGAAGCAGCGTCTTCAAGCGCCGGAGTTCGCTCATTTCCGCACGGGCAGTTGAGGCTGCATAGGATGTCATAGACCTACTCCAGATAGACAAAAATATATATCTCCCACATCATATCGAGTCCTAACAAATTTAGGATGGAAATGATGTGAGTTATCTTAATTTCTATTGTGGCGGACAATGCGATCGGGTAGCAACTGGATTAACCGCCCTGTGCCGTTCGGGTTCCTGGTAGGGGTTGAACCGAAGGGGTGGAATGCTGGGAAATCAACACCATGGGCAAGACAAAGGTCAAAATGGCAATCATTGTCCCAAAAAAGTTGGACAGGGCCAAATTGGACGCTAGGTTGGATATCGGGGCGGTGGATTCGGGGTAAAGACGATTAGACGGTGGAAGTAAACTACCAGGTTGCATAATAAGCAGGGTGAAAGGAAAATTGAAAGAAGTTAGTTGTTAACACTCATTAGTTGAGTATTCACTAAGCTGAATGCATCAGGCAATAGCTCTTGCTGATTATGCCTGAGGATTGAACGTTGAGGGCCAACCTTAAGGATGAACTTGTAACTCAATTGAACGATCGGTGCATGCCAAGTCGCACAGAAGTTGTGAAGGGATACATCTCCATTGTAGTGGTCAGCTCTGAGAAGTATGTATCTCAGCCCTCTTTTGGAGGGATTTGTAGTTGAGGATCGCAATTGAGCGCATGGTCTTCAGAAGTCACTGCGATCGCGTAAGGTTTGATGGATGCCTTGAAGTTCAGTTAAAATTTCTCTTAATAGATCTTGGGTCGGGTCCGGAGCGCGGTTTTGGACCTCGATGACGACTTGTTTGATTTTTAAAACCTCTTTTGCAAAGCGCGCGACTTCACTAGGATGAAAAAGGAGTGGATCGGTATGGTGCGATCGGATTTCCGGGTTGAGACATTTGGGGTTGTAGGGGAGATTGAGCTGGTTGGGAGCGGTGTTGGCATAGCGATACACCGATGCACGCGATCGGCTAAGTGCATTTTCCACTGCATCAACGTCCATCAATCCAAGAATCGGCACGGGTTCAGACAGAGGTAAATCAGGCATTTAGGAAAATTCAGGTGCAGCCGGAATAGATTGCGATCGTTAGTTTAAAGCAAATTTGACGATTCCCGTCTCACTGTCTCATTTTGGCGCAACCAATACAAGATCTCCTGCTCCAACTGTTCGAGTTCGCGGAAGACTTCCTGTCTAAACCAAGAACCAAATGTATCTAAGGGTGTGAAATTTGGGTTTGGAGTCCATTTCAAGTCTTGGGCTACTGGAGTCATGTGATTGCCTTTCAGTTTTGCAATTTCGGTCTGTCCGGGAAACCGATCGTCCAAAATCACAGATAGAGGACGAGTTTGGTCTAGAGTGTCGTTGCTAAATTTCACCAGTAAATTATTTGAGACTTCATAGCGATCGCGCACTATCTGATTAGTCGCTTCGGGAGATGGCGTAAATTCGGGGGCTGTCATGGGATTCATTTGCGGTGCGAATTGCGCCATCATTTGGGCCACTTGGTCCATCATGGGAATTGAGTCTTTGGCCGCAAAATTATTAAAAGAAATCAAGATATTGCCCGATCGTTTCACCTCGTATAAGCTGCCAATCAATAAATGCAACTTGCAGCCCATGCTATGGCCCATGCCGTAGATTGGTAAATTCCGGGCAGACATGTAGCGGTCTTCAAGGGCATATACGGTGCGATCGAGTTGCCAAAGTACATTTTCAGCGATCGTCGTGTGTTCAAAGGTGTTGACGAAGGGGGTCGCGATCACCACATATCCCTGCTGGGCCAGAAATTCTAAGAGTCGGCGATAGGTGAGGTGGGGCAAGGTTGCGACAAAGGCTCCACCCAAAAAATGAATAATGCCCAAGGGCTTTCGTGGAATCAAAACCCAATTCCCGGCAATTTCTAACCAATCCATTCGTCCGCCTCATCGAAATCATGTTTCCTGATCGAGATTGTAGATTTTTATAAATCCACATAAACCCCACATTTTAATTTTAGGATGCAAACTAGCTCGTCCCTTGGCGGTGATTTCCCCCTTCGTCGGTTCGGTTCTACGGTGCCGCCTGAAAACCCCTTCGGGTACTCTCATAGATGTGAGTCTTATACGCCTATTGACTCAGTTTTAATCTTTACCTGAGGTTACGTGTTATGGGCGAGTGGATCTTGCCAACGTTAAGTCAAGTTTTGAGTTTCATGCAGGGGATGTCGCGTCCTAGTTTGTCTGTTGCATCGCGTCAGCTTCAGGCTGAACATCAATGGACAGG
>JAYUEW010000194.1:0-5415 GCA_043739045.1 Synechococcales cyanobacterium | reverse complement strand
CCGTTGGTGACGGTGCTATATAAACGGTTTAGGGCATTGAGATAGGCTTGGGCCGAGGCCACGATGATGTCGGTGTTGGCCGATCGTCCAGAGAAGATGCGCTCTTCGTGTTTCAGGCGAATGGTCACTTCCCCGATCGCATCAATGCCTGCTGTTACGGATTGAACTGAAAATTCAATTAAATCATTCGGAACTTTCACCACCCGATTAATCGCTTTATAAATTGCATCCACTGGACCCGTTCCGATCGCAGCATCCATCAACTCCTCGCCATCGGGGGTCCGAATCCGAACAGTGGCGGTCGGTTGGGCATTATTACCACAGGATACTTGAACCATTTCGAGCCGGAACAATTCAGGCGGCTGTTGGGTTTCATCATTGACAATGGATTCAAGATCCCAATCGGTTGTTTCTTTTTTCTTATCGGCTAATTCCTTGAATCGAACAAAGGCTTTATTCAATTCTTGATCCGCCAAGTCATAACCCAGTTCTTTCAAACGGGTACGGAAGGCATTGCGACCGGAGTGTTTACCCAATACAATTTGGTTGTCATTCAGACCGATCGACCGAGCATCCATGATTTCATAGGTTTGTCGATTTTTCAACATACCATCTTGGTGAATCCCGGATTCATGGGCAAAAGCATTTGCGCCGACGATCGCTTTATTCGGTTGTACCAACATTCCAGTCAAATTCGAGACGAGACGAGAGGTCCGATAAATTTCTGTCGTATTGATTCCGGTCAACGGCGTTTCAGAATCGACCGATCGACCCAAAAACGGATTGAAATACTGTCGCCGTACATGCAACGCCATCACCAATTCTTCTAATGCCGCGTTGCCTGCCCGTTCTCCAATGCCATTAATGGTGCATTCCAATTGCCGCGCACCATACTTGATCGCTTCGAGGAATGATGCAACGGCCAACCCTAAATCATTGTGACCATGAACTGACAGAATGGCTTGATCAATATTTGGTACATTCTCCTTAATTCCGCGAATCATATCGCCAAATTCGCTGGGGGTCATATAACCCACGGTGTCGGGAATATTAATAGTGGTGGCACCCGCCGCGATCGCTTTTGTCAACACCTCATACAAATAAGCAGGCTCCGATCGGGCTGCATCCATGGGCGAGAATTCTACATCTTCCACAAAGGATTTTGCATAGGCGACCATTTCCTCGGCGATCGTCAACACTTCCGATCGGCTCTTTTTGAGTTGATATTCCAAATGAATATCGGAGGTTGAAATAAACGTATGAATCCGTGAATGCACTGCGGGTTTCAACGCATCGGCTGCGGCCTTAATATCGGCTGGAATCGCCCGTGCCAAACTACAAATAATCGGGCCATTTTCCGTGCCAATCTGTTCGGAAATCTTTTTCACCGCCTCAAAGTCTCCTGGACTGGCAAAGGCAAACCCAGCTTCAATCACATCCACCCCGAGCCTTGCCAGTTGACGAGCGATCGCCATCTTTTCTTCCCCATTCAGGGTGCAACCGGGCGCTTGTTCGCCATCACGCAAAGTCGTATCGAAAATAATAATGCGATCGTCGTGGTTTCTCATAGCTCGTTGTTAGGTTCGAGGTAAATAGTTAGAAGTTGTCGAACGTTTAAATTATTATAGACGCTTCTGGCGATTACGTACTACAAAAAATTACAAGACATTACAAGCCTGCCACATCATTACGATCCTACTAAAACAAGAGGAGGAACTCTACCCCAATTCAACAGTCTTCCCTAGTTCTGCCGATCGTTTCGCCGCTTCTGCCACCTTCATCGTATACAAACTCTGTTCAAGCGTCACATAGAGAGGAGCATTATCAAACAAATGATCCAAAACCATGGCCATATCACGAGAGAACAATCCTCGTCGCCCCGGCACCTCAATTTCACGACTACCATCGGATTGAATCGACGTACCCCGATCGCCATCAAATACCAATGCCCCAGTACTACCTTGAATTTCAAGCTTGCGCTCCGGCACCCAAACTGATTCACCTTTGCCATACACTACATCCAAGAGCAATCCATTTTTAAATAAAAACTGCCCCGAACATAGACAAGAATTATAATAAGCCGGGTCGATCGAGGGCTGATAGCTAGCTCTGGCATTCACGCTAGATACTTCACCAAACAAATGAGTAAACCGATGAAGCCGTGACAAGGCACCCATTAACGGAAACCCAAACATCTCATGATTGAATGTCCATTTCTTTGGCGCTGGATGCTGCGGGACAACCGTTGTATAGCGTCCATAGAAGGGCTGACCGATTTTTGGTAAATGAGAAATCAAGGACTGATGCATTCCGCCCAAGAGTTCAATATGTTCAACATGCAACAGGCAATTTTGATTCTTTGCTAATGCAATTAAGGACTCCGCTTCAGAAACTGATAATGTCAGCGGATATTCAACCACGACATGTTTTCTAGCAAACAACGCGGCCCGTACGATCGCACCATGTTCACTATTCAAATTTGAAATTACTACCAAATTCACATCAGGTGAATTAATCAATGCCTGCCAATTCTCAAAGGCCCGAGTCTGGTGGGTTTCGACAAATTTTGTAAGTTTATCCGCAGTGTTTCCCGCGACTCCCACCAAGGTAGCCCGAGGCTCTGCATTGACGACCTCCGCTCGGACCTTCGCCGCATAACCTGTTCCCACTAGCCCAATTCCGATCGGTGTCTTCAGTTCAGTCATTTCCAAATTCCTCTGTATTTAGTTTACTTTAATATGATTATTTGATTCTTAGCTTATTTGATTTTAGAGACAAAAGGTACGATCGGACTTTCTTAAACACCTTGGTAACTACCGATCGAAGCTTACGCCATAGATAGGAGACCAATCCCTTTGAGGCTTTCTCAAATTTGTAATAGAACAAAATATCAACAACATATTCAAGGTTCAATGGTCGGAGATAGTTTACAACCCGATCGACCAACCGATCGGAATCTGCTAAATATTTTTTTAATCCTAGCTTTTCAGAAATTGTCCAAGATTTCAAAAATACTTGATGCATTTCCTGTGGGTAGCCCTCAAAATTTTGTACTGTTCCTTTCAAATATCGATCGATATACTTCACCGAAGTCTCGCTACTTTGCATCGCATGACGAATTCCCTCACCGCCCAAGAAATTAATCGTCGAAACTGCATCACCAATGGCAAGCACGGAACCATCAACATACTTATCTTTCAGCCCTAAACTGTAGCGAACTGTACCCCCATGACGTTCAACAATGACATACTCTTTGGGTTTAATATGTTCATCAATAATCAACTGAATATAGAACCTATTTGACATTCTAGGGTATTTTAAAAGCATCGTAAAAAACTCATATTCACCAGTTCTATGGCCTATTCTAGCAGTCTAACGGATAAACAATGGGAAGTCCTTGAATCGCTTCTGCTAGAAGTGCTACCTCCTAAAAAACAGACCAGACCTTCTAATTGGACCAAATGAGAACTTCTAGATGGTGTTCTCTATCAACTCAAAAATGGCTGTAGTTGGGGAGACTTACCAAAAGATCTTCCTCCCTATTCAACGATTACAATGTTGTTAGACCATGGATACCATATTGATCATTTGGTTCAAGAACTCCAAAAAGTCTACCCTCAAATCATGACAAAAATCAGATTTGAGCGTTCAAAGAAGCATTCAAAACAGGAAAAAAAGAACAAGGAAATTCAGGATTTATCCCAGCCATTGCCCGTTGGGTAGTGGAACGGTCGAATGCATGGGTGGAACGCTGCAAGATATTGGTAAAGAACATTAGGAAATGCGATATCCAAAATGAACCTCTGTTTTGTTAGGCTAATGATAAAGCGGTTTTCAGCCTCTGATTAGGATGTCAAATGGGTTCTATAATGAGAATTACTGGCATTTACACTGGCATTTACATGGCTCTAATTTGCTTCATCTGTCCCTGAAAGGTCAATCGTATTAGCTTTTTTATCCAACCATCCTGACTCAATTGGTTACAGAAGCTAGGCGATGCCATCATACGACTCAACAGCTCACTGATTTGAAACTCAGTGTTGAAGGTTTTACTAATCGCCCGATCATAGGCTTTGAGTTGGTCTCGTTTATAGGACTTGGCTTGGAAGGCTTTGGAGATTGTCTGAGCCGCCAGCAAAGCGGAGGTCATGGCATTGCCAGTACCAAACCCCGTAAAAGGATTACATAAGCCCGCCGCATCCCCAAGAAGCAGGTAGCCATTTCCTACAGGGGAGACATATCCAGAGCGCCGATTCACTCCTGGCCATGGTTTTAGGGGCTGAACCCACTCCATTTCTTCAAAGCGAGATCTTAGTGTGGGATGGGTAGTGATTATTTTTTCAAATAATTCTGTCAGCGTCCATGGGGATTGGGACATGGCAGTGCGGGGTTTGCCAACTCCCACATTAACCGTGCCGTCGGACATGGGCGCTAGGAAGAAAAATCCAGGAACACTGTCGGTTAAAAAGTGCCCTTCAATTGAACCTATTGGTAACGAATTTATGCCTTTTACGCCTTTGCAATAGCCTTGCACTGTCTCATAGATATGGCTTGCGGGAACCTTTAATTTCAATAACTGAAGCACCGTAGATTCGGCTCCATCTGCCGCCACTAATAATTTGGTGTTAATGATTTGACTATTTTCTCCTTCACCAATGAACACATCCCAACCGCGACCGGTAGCCGTTAGTCCCATCACCTTGCTATTCCAGAAGGTCTGGGTGTAATTAGGATCTAGACGACTGATCAAGAAGTTATCAAAATAGGTTCTATTTACTGTAAAAAATGGCGCTCGCCCCTGACTCTGAGGGGCGTTAGGGAAATTAATGGTGAAGGAACGATCATTGGGTGTAAAAATCTGGGCTTGATTGCAGGCTAAAACCTGATCCGAGGTATCCAATAACTCCCCAAGCCATTCAGGATTGAGGGCATTCAGGCTTTCCATAACCTTGATGCCATAGACATTGCCATCCACCTTGGGGCGAGGAAATTGGGCTCGATCTACCAAGATGTGAGGAATTTTAGCCTGGGATAGGGCTAGAGCTAAGGTGGCTCCTGCAGGACCAGCGCCTACAATCAAAACTTCAGTACTCTGATTCATAGATATTTACCCAAAGGTATAAATTGTAAATGTCCGACTATATAATGTTGGACGTATTCCTGTCAAAGATAGTTGTGAGTATTCAGCAGTTCCAAATTCAAAATCATCACAAATAATACATAGTGTTGACATAAAATTAACATGAATCTGGAAACAAAGGAGTATTACCAAGCATAAAGTCGATTAAATGTTGCCAACTCTCAAAGAGACAGTATTTAACGTCAGTTTTGGATAAGGTAGATGGCTAGAAAAGGCAAAAAAAGGAGGATCCGTTAGGCTGAAGTTGTAAACCAATCAGCAGGTTCCTCCCCTAG
>JAYUEW010000193.1:0-6154 GCA_043739045.1 Synechococcales cyanobacterium | reverse complement strand
CGGCGATGCGAAACTGTTTGCGATGATTGGGGCATGGTTGGGTTGGAAGTTGATGTTGATGTCTGGTTTTTTGGCCTGTTTAGCTGGAGTCATTTTTGGATTTGGGGCGATCGCACTTAACATATTAAAGCGCGGTAATCCAATGCCCTTCGGACCATTCTTAGCATTAGGTGCTATTGTATCGATCTTTTATGGTGAGTTTTTGGCATCAGGATATTGGATGATGATGGGCAAATTGTATGGTAATTAGTTGTACAGCAATTATTAGTTTGTTGAAATGATGAGACGATTAAAATCTAGTTTGAGTCATCTGGTATCGGATCAGTCTTGGCATGAAGGATTGAAATGGGTTGAGAAATTTACAGCAAAAATTCTATCGATCGGATTAGTCATTGTAATTTTTATGGCACTTTTTGATCTCAGCCGTGTGTTAATTCAGGAGATCGTTTTACTTCGCGTTAGTGTTTTGGGAAAGAGTTTATTTAATTTGTTTGGATTGTTCTTAAATGTTCTGATTGCATTGGAGTTACTGGAAAATATTGGTGGCTATCTTCAGAAAAACGTAATCCAGGTGGAGTTAGTGATTGTCACGGCAATGATTGCGATCGCCCGTAAAGTTATTATTTTGGATTTTGAAAAGATTTCTTCAAACGAGTTGATTGCCCTAGCACTATCCATGTTAGCCCTATCTGCAAGCTATTGGGTTATCCGAAATGCTCCCTCTAAACGATCGGATTCTTGATCTAAAATTCCTGGCTTATAGATTTACGTCTCATAGAAAAGCCCCGATCGCGATCGGAGCTTTTGTATAGCTTAAATGCAATCTAAATTTAAGTTCAATTAAAACTAAGCTGCATCATTTCTAGAATTAGAGACAATATCGGGACCATTAATCAAATCACTCACCGCCTCATTCAACACGCTTGGATTCATAAAGATAATCTTTGAATTATCACTCTTACTCATCGCCTCATTGGATGCCACATAATCTTTCGCAATCAAGTAATGCAACATCGCCTTTGGATCCTCTGAACCCTGTAACGCCTCAGCAATCTGCTTAATGGAATTCACGGTGGCGCTAGTCTTCGTCATGGTCGCTTGCCCTTCAGTCTTGGCTGCGATCTGCTTCTCTAAGGAATCGCGTACAGTCTGAGACAGAATGATTTCCTGCACATCGACCCGAACCACTTCCACACCCCAAGAATCCGCAGGCTTCTGTAATTCCACCTTCAATGCTTGATTGATTTTGTTCATCGCCGACATTGCTTCATTGAGATCCAACTGACCAATCTCATTTCGCATCACACTTAGCACTAAATTGGTGAGAGAGGCTTCCAGATCCTCGACCTTGTAATAGGCAGTGTATAAATCCTTAATCTTCCAATACACCACTGCATCCACCTGAATGGGCACAGAATCTTTGGTAATGGCGTTTTGTGGAGCAATATCCAACAACTGTTCGCGGACCGTATCGACCACAACACTGTCCATCAGCGGGACAACAAAATTAAGCCCAGGCTGTAACGTGCGTTGATATTCTCCCAATCGCTGCACTAAGCCCTGATCACCTTCTTCGATAATACGAACCGAGCCAATTAAATATCCCGCAATCATGAGGGTAATGGCACCCAAAATGGACTCAATCATAATGCTGTCCTAGTAATGAAACTGGCTGTGAGCCTAAAGATTAATAATGACGACAGCTCTAGTGTAGTCGTTCTCCTTAAAAGTGACACGACACAATTTAAGGAAATTCTCTCACCATCATTCTGATTAGCGCCGATCGTTCCAGGCATTGCCAATCCCTTTGATAATTCCTTGCCCCACCAGTCCGATTCCGCGCCCCACGACTTCGGTTAATACATAAACTACACCCGTCCCAATCAACGCGATCACCGATCGGAGCCGGGGTGAAATGGCATCCCGTGTTTCTAGGACTAACGTAACTGCCAAGGGCAACCCAGACAAGTCGGCTAATTCCTGCTGACGAGGGGCATAGATCACCGTCTCCCCGATGCCATTTTCCGCTAAATAAAGCAAACGATATTGACTTTCAAAAATATCCTTTGGTGTATCTAGCCACCGATCGCGACGATAGCGCCAAGATAAATCATTGCGAAACTCCATCAATTCCCGACTAGATGCGTATTGAATTTTGAAATATTTTGCCTTCACCCACTCCACATCACTAAATTGATTTAATAAGGGCTGAATGACGGCATTAGCCAACCGCAGCACTGTGTTCTCTAGTAATAACAACGCTCGATCGTCCGCTTGAGGCGTTCCCACACCATAGGGTTGATTATCCAAACTCAACGGCATTCCCCATAAACCATAGGCCACCCAATCGGCCACCAATGGAATAAGCTTCAGTAGACCATTTACCCTAGCCGAAGATTGCTGCAACCCATTCACTAATGACGGTTCGGATGATGGTTCTGATTCGCAGCGGAAAAACTGAATCACCACAATTTCCCATACGGTTTCTAGCATCACTGGAATTCGATCGTGCAAGGCCGCCAGCCCAATCTCCCGCAGTCGCCCGACCTCCGCCTGTAATACCGTTGCGATCGTTGTTAAGAGTGCCACTTGCATTTCCACTGTCAACACATCGATTTCCAAGGCGATCGGAAGCAAATTATCCAAAATAGCAATAGGCGAAATTCGTGCTGCTTCTAGTTTTAAAATCAACCGATCGAACATCTCCCGCAACGCAGTCTCACGCACAATCCCAGTCCCAATCTCAAGTCCGCGATCGGAAGAATTTGACGATCGGATTAAAGACGACCCTAACCTCCGCTTCGACACACTTGATCCATTGGGCAGATTAGACCGAGAAGAGGGCTTCACCAGAGGAGATTCTCGCTGTATTTCACTTGGGATCTGAGTGCGCAGCGGCATCCTTTTTGGCCCGATTGCTGTTGGCGAGATCATTTGCTGAGCGATCCACCGCGCCGCCTGAATTTCCCGAATGCGTCCCTGCAAAAACCATCGCATCGGACGATTGAGCCGTCGAGTCCGAAGCTGAATATCTAATTGAGCTAATTGACGATCGTACAACGTAAACCTTGTAAGCCCTCCGTCCAGCAGTCCATCCCGCCGACTAGTCCCAGCCAATCGTCCCAAAGCTGCAATCGCTGGACTCACCACGACCCGCGATGGCTTCATGGCACCTTCTATAGGACGTAATGTCTGCAACAATTCCAGTAAACTCTCAGGCCGATCGCCCGTCCACCAATACCCATCTGCGCCTAATAACGTAGCCCTACTGTTCGATGCAGGCAACGCTCCTAGAACCACTATTCTAGCCTCGCTCGCCACTGCACCGATCGCCGCCACAATAGGAACCAGCTGATCCAAGTTCAAATTGGTAGACCCAAGTAAAACTAACTCCGCCGCATCAGGGGTCGATCGCAGCGCATCCAATCGGACTAATCCCAGATCTAATGACTCACATTCGGCCACAATCTGCCAAACAATAGAATTTTGCAACACAAAACTCAGCATCCACCGCCGCGCTTCATCCGGCTCAATCAAGACACAACGAATTGGACGACCTGATGATCGGCCTAGCTCAAACTGACTCATAACATCTTATTCCCGCAGATTCTCCCATCAAGGCGTGGGCGGTGGAATTGGATCAACGGGCGGTTCCGATCGCACAGATGGAAGAGCAACGGGTTCTGGCGATCGGGCTGGAGCAGCAGGCTCAGAAGGCAACGGTTCTGGATCTCGCTGCGGGTCTGGATCTCGTTTTGGCTCTGGATCTCGTTTTGGCTCTGAATCGCGTTTTGGCTCCGTCACCTCAGCCGATTGGGAACGACGAATGATAGCCCGTTCTGATGACCACTGTGAAATAGACGACTGAGCCTCGCGGGATACTGAACTACTGCTCACGCCCGAAGCTGTATCGATCGCCTGACTTAAGTTGCCCTGCGTGGCCAATGCGGCAGCTCGTTCCAGGGTTGCCCGATCGGCAATGGCCTGAAGTTGATCGCCCCAACCGCCGATCGATCGTTGGGCATCACCATAGAGCGCACGATTAGATGCAATTTTTCGGGCCGTCTGAATCGCCTGACTCAACTGACCCGAATTCGCCTGAGACTTCGCCAACCGTAAAATAGGCTGATCTTCAATGGTCTGAGCTTGAGCAATCCAACCCTTCTTTTGACGTTGAGCTTCCCCGTATAGCACTCGTCCCTTGCCAATCTTCTCCATTAATGTTGCGGCAGCATTAAATTGATCGATCGTACCCAACTTTGCCAGCTTCTCACCTTGGGCAATTAACGGTGCATCTTCCAGACGTTGCACAGACTTCCGCCACTGGGCCACAAACGTCTGAGCCATAACTCGGCTAGGTCGCTTGGGTCCAATTTGTTCCGCCTGAGCGATCGCACTTTGTAATAGCGGCAACGTGCCCAAATTTGCCATCGTCCGGGCCATTTCAAGTTGTACTATGTCGTCGCTACGTTCATCTAATTTCGGTCTCAATGCCGCTACCTCTTTCCCAAATCGACTCTCTGCTGGAATCTGGGCTAGGAGCTGATTAGCAAGCACCAAGCGGGCCGTCTGCTGTAGTAACGGCACTCCAGTATCACGCCCATCTTGTCCTAACAGGTCATAGGCTTGGACTAATTGAACAAATTGATTCTGTTCGGAAGTCAGAACAATATTTGATGGAATAGACGTAATTAATGTATTTGCGCGATTTGAATTTTTCTTTTGTAGCAATTGAACGATCGCTAAATCAAACACTTGATTACGCCATTGCTCGACATCTTTTAACGCCGTTTTCCACAGGAACGTCTTACGGTTGATCGGATCTGTCAATGCGATCGCACGGCCTAAGTCCTCCGGCTTATGAGACTTGGCAAACTGCTGAGCCTGTTTCAATGAAGACTCTGCAACTTTTTCCGCCTCCAATTGCTGCCGAATTTCCGTGAGTCGCTTTTGCCAGGATGGATCCGTAATAGTCGCCAGCTTAGCCAAATGCCCGGAGGCTTCCTCCCAATATTGTTTTTTTAAGGCCACTTGAATTTTGTCGTAAAGCTTCTGGCCCGCATTGCGGACTTCTTGCCATCCAATCATCTCCTCACGAGCTTCTTTATAAATGGGGCTATTTTGAGGAATCTTCTGAGCCAATGCAATAGCGCCATCCAAATCCTGTTTATCTAGCCGATCGCGGGCCATCACCATCAACTGATCCGACCATACCGCCAAGGACTGCGACGCTTGACCATAGAGTGGATGGAGCTTGTCCCAACCTTTCACCAAATCAATGCTTTTCAAAATGTCATCCGGGTTACCTGACTGGGCGGCGAGCTGCGAACAATACAACCGCTGACTATCTAGCGACCAAGACGAGGTTTTACTGCAATCTGCTACGGGTGGGACCTTAGACAACCACCAGACCGCCGCCGATCCCGTGCCCACGGCCAAGGCGATAATTCCAGTCAAAATGAACGTCCAACGTTGCCGCTTAATGTGGGGATACAGGAGATTGAACACCACCTTAGACTGTCGCTTCAATACTGTTCCTGTCCATACCATCCCGCGCCCAATACCCCGTGCCGCCCCCATGCCCACACCCGACAAGCGAGTTTTCAGGGATATTTTTCGACTTGCCCGTGCCAGTTTTCGAGCTTTGCGTCGGTTTCTTGTCAATCGGGAGACAGGCAATACAGGAAAAGTCTCACGTTCAACCCCACCAGAAGAGGCATGGTTACTTGAAACATCATTTACAAAGTCATCTTCAGAAATCACACTGAACGGCTCAGGCCCGTCTGTTAAGTCCGCTGGGTTCAGATTCCAAAAATCTTGGTCTGCCTGAATTTTAGCTAACCGAGCTTCCTCTAATCGATCCTCTTCTAATTGAGCTAATCGATCCTCTTCTAATCGTCGCAATCGGGGAGGCTGAATAGTAGTGGCCAACTCACGATCGATAACAAGCTCATCCACCGGATTAAAATCTACAGCCGTGTCAAGAACCTCCGACGAGATCAGGTCATCGGATTGTTTTTTTGGCGAAAAAATACGATTAAAGAGAGAACGGGTAGGTTTGACGACCATGATTCACTGACTCATTCACAAGGGCGATAAACGGGACTGAACTGTGGCCGGGGAAGGCAGAATATCCAAGTTGATGCCCATTGAA
>JAYUEW010000192.1:0-11319 GCA_043739045.1 Synechococcales cyanobacterium | reverse complement strand
TTGAACATTTGAACTAACAGGATGCAACTCAATCCGATCGCGCTTCAAATTGTAATCAATAACTTCCGTCCCGCGCTGCATTGTGAGCTTCACCGACGTACCCGATTCTCCCCGAATGAGCATCACGGCTTTGTTCACATCCATACCTTCCGTGGATTGATCATTGATTTTGATAATAATGTCTTTAGACAAAACTCCCGCTTTTGATGCAGGACTACCTTCGATGGGAGAAATTACCGTCAATTTTTTTGTTTTCTCATCGGCAGCAAGCTGAATTCCTACCCCAATTAGTTCACCGGAGGTTTCAACCTTCATGTTTTTGAATTCTTCAGGATCCATGAACCGAGTGTAGGGATCGTTCAGCTTCTTGAGCATTTCCCGAATCGCTAGATATGCCTGCTTCTTATCGGTATATTCGCGCCCAATATAATCCCGCCGGACCGATCGCCAATCCGTCTGATTAAACGTCCCATCCACATAGGAATTATCAATTACCTGCCACACCTCATCCACTAAATCCTTCGGGGTGTCCTTTAATAGGGATGCTCCGCGAGAAAAGTGGACCCCAGCCAGCGATACCGTCACCGCAGTTATAGCAATTACAGTAGTTCCTAGAACGATCGCCCGCTTGGTCAAAGTCATGTCAAGAAGCTCAGGATAAGGCTAGATTATTTGTCTAGCATAGCGAACAAATCGCCGATCGGGATTGATCGCGACTAAAGAAAACAAGTAAAATTCTAGAACAAATACGATCGGCTCTAGATTCAAAGCTCAACCTATTTTTCTTCAGGCTCAACCCACTGACCATCAGCCTTAATCAAGGCGACAAGTTGCTCTACGCCCTCCGCTTCGGGCACCCGCTTAATTTCTTCGCGCCCACGATAAAGTGCGATCGTCCCAGCCGTCTTACCAACATATCCGTAGTCAGCATCAGCCATCTCACCGGGACCATTCACAATGCAGCCCATCACCGCAATATTTAGCCCCGCTAAGTGACTTGTTGCCTCACGAACTTTGTGCAGTACATTTTCCAGATTAAACAACGTCCGACCACAGGACGGGCAAGCGACGTATTCCACCATGGTCCGTCTGAGTCCCAAGGCTTGTAGAATTCCGTAACATACGGGAATTTCCTTCTCTGGCGCTTCCGTCAACGACACCCGCAGAGTATCGCCCATACCTTCCGCGAGGAGCGTGCCGATGCCCGCTGTAGACTTAATGCGACCATACTCACCATCGCCCGCTTCCGTCACCCCAAGATGCAATGGATAAGCCATGCCCAATTCATCCATCCGCTGCACCATCAGACGGTTTGCCGCCAACATGACGGGGACATTGGATGCCTTGAGGGAAATTTCTAAATGATAGAAATCCAGTGACTCGCACATGCGAATAAATTCTAGGGCCGACTCGACCATGCCTGCCGGAGTATCGCCATAGGTGAACAGCATCCGTTCCGCCAAGGAGCCATGGTTCACCCCAATCCGCATGGATTTGTTTTGATCTCGCAGCGTAATGACCAAAGGCGCGAGGGTTTCGAGGATTTTTTCGCCAATCTCATCAAATTCTTGTTTTGTATATTCAGTCCGGCCTTCTAGTGGTTTTTCAAACACATAGAGACCCGGATTGATTCGCACATTGTCTACATATTTCGCGACTTCAATGGCGATTTTCATGCCGTTGTGATGAACATCGGCCACTAGCGGCACAGGCTGATAGGTCGCATGAAGCCGATCGCGAATCTGTTCCATCGCTTTGGCATGGGCCATACTAGGCACCGTCACCCGGACAATCTCACAACCAATCTCGTGGAGGCGACGAATTCCGGCGACCGATCCCTCAATGTCTAACGTATCTTCATTGATCATCGACTGCACTGCAACCGGATGCTCACTGCCAATCATGATGTTGCCCACCGGAACCGATCGGGTCTTGCGACGACGAATGCCGGGATCGGTCGATAGCATCAAGCTACTTGAGCTATTTAGGGGCGCGGTCTCAGGGATCATCAGAGTTTGCATGGCGCTTACGGAAAAAATCTGTATGAGTTCCAGATTGCCATAAAAAATGCACCGATGACCGCATCCCCCACAACATGATTGCCAGAAACATTAGACCTAAACGCTTTCTCGCAATGATACACAAAGCCTGCGTCTAGGACACGCGGTCAGGTATTCCACAATAAGTTCCCAGCTTGGGCGATCGGACAGGCTCGGACAATCGGCGAGATTCCTGTTGAACTTGACCCACTATGACCGCTGACTGCAACGACATAAAGGCTTGCCAATCTTCGTAGCCATACTTATTCGACAACATAACTCGGAGTTCATTCTCAGCCTCAAGCGTTAAGAGTCCAGTTGTTAGCGCCTGATCAACAACATCACGGATGCACATCGCAAGTACCAGCACAGATAAAAATTATGGAGGGACATTCAGCATAGATATGGATAGATACGGATAGATACACCTCAGCCATCATCAGAGAAAATGGTGACCTGCGTTGTGATTAACATCACAGAGTTGGAAAGTTTTTGTTACCGAGATTGTTACCGAGAAGTGATAGGGTTATGCATTCTATCTTTTATATTTGAGATTCCTCACCCCCCATCACTCCATGGCTCTTTTGACACTGCGATCGATTCGTAAAGACTTCGGAATTAAAGAGGTGTTGAAGGAGGGAAATTTTGTTCTAGAGAGCCGCGATCGAGTGGGACTCATTGGAACCAATGGCTCCGGTAAATCGACACTGCTAAAAATGATCGCGGGAATCGAGCCAATTGACGGCGGCGAAATCGAGATCCCTAGTGGCATCCGCGTGGTGTATTTGCCCCAGCAGCCTGATGTAGATGAAGAAAAAACCGTACTAGAGCAAATATTTACCGACAGCGGCGACGTGATGGCGCTGATTAAAGAGTACGAGGCCGTTTCTGAAGCACTCGCTGACCCAGATGCGGACCAAGATAAGCTTCTTAATAAATTGTCCAGTCTCACCCATCAGATGGACCAAACTGGAGCTTGGGAACTGGAAACTCAAGCGACGATCGCGCTAAATCAGTTAGGAATCACTGATTTTACGACGCGAGTAGGGGATCTGTCGGGCGGTTATCGTAAACGGATCGCGATCGCCACGGCTCTAATTGCCCAGCCTGATGTGTTGTTGATGGATGAGCCGACCAACCATTTGGATGCGGATTCTGTGGAGTGGCTGCAAGCTTATTTGTCACGATATACCGGATCGTTGCTATTGGTGACGCACGATCGGTATTTCTTGGATCAAGTGACCAATCGTATTTTGGAAATCGATCGGGCAGAACTGTTTAATTATGAAGGAAATTATTCCTATTATTTAGAAAAAAAAGCAGCCCAAGAAGAATCATCCGCCAGTAGTCAACGCAAATTTGCTGGGGTGTTGCGACGAGAACTGGAATGGTTAAAAAAAGGACCAAAGGCGCGTAGTACTAAACAAAAGGCGCGGATTGGTCGAGTTGAGGAGATGAAGGCGACGGAGTTTAAAGCTGTCCAAGGGAAAGTCGAAATTTCGACTATGGGCCGTCGTATTGGTAAAAAAGTTGCTGAACTTACCGATGTCAGCAAGAGCTACGGCGATCGGACGTTGATCAAAGATTTCACCTACGAATTCACCCCCGACGATCGGATTGGCATCATCGGCATGAATGGCGCGGGTAAATCGACCTTAATGAATTTGATTACAGGACGAATTGAACCGGATTCTGGAACGGTTGATATTGGTTCGACGATTCAATTTGGTTACTTTGATCAACATTCTGATGAACTGCAAAGTGGCATTAATAATAATCAGCGTGTAATTGACTATTTAAAAGACATTGCGGAATTGGTGAAAACTTCTGACGGATCAATTATTACCGCATCACAAATGCTAGAGCGATTCCTATTTTCACCGAATCAACAATATTCACCGATCGGTAAACTTTCGGGTGGTGAAAAGCGTAGACTCTTCCTGTTACAGGTTTTACTGGCGGCACCAAATGTTCTGATTTTGGATGAACCGACAAATGATTTGGATGTCCAAACGTTAGGGGTGCTTGAAGAATATCTGGAAGATTTCAAGGGTGCTGTCATTGTGGTATCTCACGATCGGTACTTCCTCGATCGTACTGTTGAGACTATTTTTGCTCTAGAACCAGGCGGCAATGTTCGTCGTTATCCCGGTAACTATTCCATCTATCTCGATTGTAAAAAAGACGAGAAGCGAGAAGAAAATTCAGCGCCGACTATTCAAGTTGGCCCTAAACCGACTGCACCTGAACCCGTTGCGGTTGAACCTGCGCCGATCGCAACCAAAGCCCGCAAAGTCACCTTCAAAGAGAAACGAGAATACGAAGAACTGGAAGCTAAAATGCCAAAGCTGGAAGCTGAAAAAGCTGAACTGGAAGCAAAGCTCTACAGCAATTCGTCCGGTGGTTACAGCGATGTTCAAGCATTGTCCGATCGGCTTGCCAATGTGAATAGTGAGATTGAACGATCGACCGATCGATGGATGGAGCTTGCAGAATTGATGTGAATTGATGTGAATTGATGCAAGTGAAAAGTAATTGCTTTAAATTTCCAATGGACTCCTAATAACTCACAGTAATGGCTCACAGTAATGGCTCACAGTAATGATGACAATTCATATAACCGCCGTACTGCCGCCAACACCTTATCGCCATAGTCCGCCCCAGGTTGCCACCGTCCGCTCAATTGCCCGACTAAAGGTGCAATTCCTCGTGTAATGAATCTAAATCGTGGATTAATACTTTCTTGAACTAATGGTTCTGTACTAGCATAGGCCTTTAGTAATTGAATGTGGGCACGCACACCCAGTCGAGCGCTGCCAAAAGATGCACCTTCAGGTCCACCCCCAGGAGTTCCGAGTCCTGCAAAATTGTTCTGACTCGCTTTTATTATTCCGCCAAAGCGTAGGAAATTAGTTTCAAAACACATTTGAGCAAAAGCAATGTCGTAGTCTACTCCTTCTATTGCGCTTTCTTCTCGATATAACTTGCCAATTTCTGGAAAATCTTTAATGCCTAATTCATTGTTAGTTTTCAAAAACATCATCAATTGTAATTCTGTCGTTTTGCCATGATCCATAATCCGATCGAATGAACCAGGGCAAATCTTTAAAATAGATCTTAAAATGACAGTCCGAGTCGTCGTATCCCAACTCACGGAGATATTATAATCCCGCAGTTCAATGGCTTTCACGAATACAACACTACGGTAAGCAAACCGACGCACACTGGGTAATGCTGATAGATCAATCCCTAAACGATCAACCAAATCAATAGGAATGTAGGCATTACCATTAACTAAAATCCCCTTCTCACCATAGGTTTGACTATTCAAATTAATATTAATGGTCGGATAGATCTCACCGGGAGGCGAATTGTCCAGATCATTCATCCAACTTTGTAAGCCATCGGCAATTCCGATCGCGAGATCTTGTCGTTGATTTTGAAGAATATAGCGATCGTCAGGATTGGTCAAGAACCCAACTTGTAAATATAATGATGGCGTAATCAACTGACGACAAAACGCAAGGTTCCCAACCCCGATCGTGGTGTCCGGTTTTGCGCCTCGGTTGGGCAATGCAGGCAACCGCTTCCCAATGCCCAAAAGTAATAGGTCTGCATGACGTTTTCGTACATCATTTTGATTGATATAAAATGCGCTACATCCACGCACCAACGGATTGTTTGCCGCATCACCATGTAACTCAAGCGACACATCATCATTGCGTCCACGTTGATTGATCCAGTCGAGGGTTTGCTGAAAACTCAGATCATCCGGGATGGAAAGTACTTCTAGATTCCGCGATCGGAGTTCGGCCTGTACTAGATTTCTTAGTAAAATCATCTCACGAGCTTCAGTGGTACCCGTAATAACGGCCCCTGGATCAATAATTCCGTTCTCCACGCCGCCATGTGCTGCGGACAGAAAAATGCGTCCCATACCAAATTCTACCTATGATTCCTGATTATTATGAACGATGAT
This sequence comes from Synechococcales cyanobacterium, assembly GCA_043739045.1. GTDB lineage: Bacteria > Cyanobacteriota > Cyanobacteriia > Leptolyngbyales > Leptolyngbyaceae > JAAFJU01. The sequence continues at coordinate 5,301 of JAYUEW010000192.1, read as the reverse complement.
TGCAAATTTGCAGATCTAAACTCCGATCGCCCGCGTTACAATGAAAGCCACAGTTTAAAACTACTTTCACTACAATTAATTATTACAAATCATCATGTCCCCACTTTCCCTTCCCGAACTCTCAACTGCTCTTCAACCCTTGTCTCATTGGCAACATCGCGGCAACAAACTACATCGCGAATATAAGTTTCCTGACTTCATCACGGCCTTTGGATTCATGACCAGCATGGCGCTCTATTCTCAAGCGAGTGGCCACCATCCTGAATGGTCCAACACCTTCAACCGCATCACCGTTGAACTGACGACCCACGATGCAGGCGGCATTACCCAAAAAGATTTGGATTGGGCGACCAAAGCTGAAACCCTGATTTAACCCTTTGATTCCCTCATCCCACTGATAAAGTCAATACACTTGACGAAACTGTCACTCTTGTAACAAAATATGTGTAGTCTCGCGTCTCATTGTTAGGGACACTTTAGGTTAGTCATTGTCACGCTCTTTACAAAGTTGTTGTGCAAGATGCAGCCTCCAGAAACTAGCGGCGACTATGTTAAAGCTGACATTGTGTCGAGGGTTCGCATCCTTTTGTTGAAGCGCGTGAGTGTGTTTTGGGAAAACGATCGACGACCCGGATGTCTGGCAGAAACAACATCTAAGGATTTTAAATCACATGATCGAAGCACCAGCACAATTGAAATACGACGTTAAAGACTTGGGTCTTGCAGCTTCTGGCAAACAGCGCATTGAGTGGGCTGGCCGTGAAATGCCCGTTCTCAAGCAGATTGCTGAGCGGTTTGCAATTGAGAAGCCTTTCGCAGGAATCAAAATCTCGGCTTGTTGCCACGTTACAACGGAAACGGCACATCTAGCGATCGCCCTGAAAGCAGGCGGCGCAGATGCAATTTTGATCGCAAGTAATCCTCTTTCGACTCAAGACGACGTTGCCGCTAGCCTGGTTGCAGACTATGGAATTCCCGTTTACGCGTTCCGTGGCGAAGATGCAGCGACCTATCACAAGCATGTCCAAATCGCTCTCGACCATCGACCTCAAATCATTGTTGATGACGGTTGTGATGTAGTAGCAAGCTTGGTTAAAGAGCGTCCTGAGCAAGTTAAAGAGCTTATTGGTACGACGGAAGAAACCACGACAGGCGTTGTTCGTTTGAACGCAATGTTTGCAGATGGCGTATTGACGTTCCCAGCGGTGAATGTTAATGATGCTGAAACCAAGCATTTCTTTGACAACCGTTATGGTACTGGCCAATCTACCCTAGACGGTATCATCCGGGCGACGAATGTTTTGCTTGCAGGTAAGACCATCGTGGTTGCTGGATATGGCTGGTGTGGTAAGGGCTGTGCAAGCCGTGCCCGTGGTCTTGGCGCTAACGTGATTGTCACTGAAATTAATCCTGTAGCTGCGATCGAAGCGGTGATGGATGGTTTCCAAGTGATGCCCATGGATGCTGCTGCTAAGTTTGGCGATATTTTTATTACTGTTACAGGTAACAAGCACGTCATCCGCGATGAGCATTTTGCAGTCATGAAAGACGGGGCAATGGTCTGTAACTCCGGCCACTTTGATATCGAAATCGATCTTGAAGCGCTGAAGACTCGCTCTGTTTCCATCAACACAGTTCGTAACTTCACTGAAGAGTACAAGCTGAAAAATGGCAAATCCGTTGTCGTGATTGGCGAAGGGCGTTTGGTTAATTTGGCAGCCGCTGAAGGTCATCCAAGTGCTGTGATGGACATGAGCTTTGCTAACCAAGCGCTTTCTGTTGAGTTTTTGGTCAAGAACCAAGGCCAACTTGAGCCTCGTGTGTACTCTGTACCTGATCATCTTGATAAAGAAATCGCCCGTTTGAAGCTTCAAGCGATGGGTTTCTCTATTGATTCTTTGACCGATGTTCAGACAACCTACATCAATTCTTGGACTTCTGGGACATAAGAGTTGATAAGTCTGACTTGTTCGGATTGATTAGTTAAGGATTTAGATGCTAATAGGGGCGATCGGTTGGGTAACTCCAAGACGATCGCTTTTTTTGAACTATTTTTTGAATTATTTTTTGTGCGTCAAACGTTAGGGCATCCACGTAACATAACCTAGTCCACTGAGCGAGCAGTTCATCTTTTGGGCTGATAGCCGCCGCGAGACAATGGAAACGCAATAAGCGCTATGTCAGTTTTGTTATCCCCGAATTACTTTTAAAGACTTTGCCGCTATTTTCTGAACTTTCGTATCTGAATCTAGAGTCAATGTTTCCAAAACTGGAACCGCAGACTGAATTTCAGCACCGATCGTTCCAGCTATCATCGCCTGACCGATCGCCACCGCCACATAACGCCGAATTAATGCTTCTGGATGTTGCGCATAACTCAGCACTGTTTTCAAGTTATCCACAGTCCCCGACTGTCCCCAAACCAGAATCTTCTGACTCAACTCTTGAGATTCTAGCGGTGGACAGTTTGGGTCGCGAATTGCGACAAACACTTGCGATGGAATTGGGTTTTCTTGAACAGATGGAACCCCATATCGTGCCGCACTAATCTCCACCGAAAATTGCGCCATCTCATTCACCTGGGTCGCGTTATCTAAATTCAGTTCGATAGGGCTATCATCTGAGGATTGATCCTCCAGTGATTCTTCGGGTTGTTCTACCATATCTATGGTCAGAGCGTCTAGGCTCAAAGCCGCCTTAGGTGTTTGGTCATCCCAAGGGTCAACACTTGCATCAGCAACAGGCAGGGGAATAGGCGGCTCCACCCATCTAGGCGCTGAAACTGTTGGCTCCAATTGTACTTTTTCAGTTGGCGCTACTGTCCGAGTCGTCTCAGCTTTAGGCTTGCCAAATAAAATATATCCAAACGTCGCCACCACTGCCGCGATCGCTGCCAATACCGCACCTGTTGTAGACATCAGATTCTCACTTTAAAATCGAACACTTCCAATATTGTGGCGGATATTGTCCAGACTCACACCAAAATATTTTCCAATAAAAAACCCTCCCAACTTGGGAGGGTCTTCACTAGCTTGTCAAGCTAGAAATCAGCCGAACTTACCAGCCGTTGCCCCAATTAGGAAGGCCGCATAGGTGAAGACGTAACCGATCGTGAAGTGAGCAAGACCAACAAGGCGACCCTGAATAATGGACATTGCCACGGGCTTATCCTTCCAACGAACCAAGTTCGCAAGAGGAGTTCGCTCATGTGCCCAGACCAAAGTTTCAATCAACTCTTGCCAGTAACCACGCCAGGAGATGAGGAACATGAAGCCAGTTGCCCACACCAAGTGTCCAAACAAGAACATCCATGCCCACACCGACAGATTGTTGGTGCCGTAAGGGTTGTAGCCATTAATCAATGGAGCAGAGTACTGCCATAGGTAATCGCGGAGCCAGCCCATCAAGTAGGTTGAGGACTCGTTGAATTGCGCAACGTTGTCAGACCAGATTGAAAGGTGCTTCCAATGCCAGTAGAACGTAACCCAGCCAATGGTGTTCAGCATCCAGAACATAGACAGGTAGAACGAATCCCATGCAGAGACATCGCAAGTACCGCCGCGCCCAGGGCCGTCACAAGGGAAGGCATAGCCGAAGTCCTTTTTATCAGGCATCAGCTTAGAACCACGCGCATCCAGCGCGCCCTTGACCAAGATCAAGGTGGTGGTGTGCAGACCCAATGCGATCGCATGGTGAACTAGGAAATCTCCAGGTCCAATGCTCAAGAACAAAGAGTTACCGTCGTTATTGATAGCCGCCATCCAACCGGGTAGATAAGCTGCGCCACTGACGCTAGCCAAGCTACTTGGATCAGACAGAAGCGTACCAAACCCGTACAGTGCCTTACCGGACGCTGCTTGTACCCATTGGGCAAAGACAGGTTCGACGAGGATTTGCTTCTCAGGCGTTCCGAACGCAACCACAACATCGTTGTGAACGTACAGACCCAGCGTGTGGAAGCCCAAGAATAGGGATACCCAGCTCAGATGAGAAATGATGGCTTCTTTGTGATCCAAAACGCGGGCAAGAACATTGTTCTTATTCGCTTCGGGATCGTAGTCACGGACGAAGAAGATCGCACCGTGAGCAAACGCACCAACCATCAGGAAACCGGCGATGTATTGGTGGTGGGTGTATAGCGCTGCCGTTGTGGTGAAGTCCTTAGCAATAAATGCGTAGGGAGGCATTGCATACATGTGCTGCGCAACTACAGAAGTCACGACACCCAAGGATGCCAGTGCCAAGCCGAGTTGGAAATGCAGCGAGTTGTTGACGGTGTCAAAGATGCCAGTGTGACCAGCGCCCAGTTTGCCCGATGGGGGTTTGTGTGCGTTCAGAATTTCGCGCATTGAATGCCCGATTCCAAAGTTGGTCTTGTACATATGACCCGCAATGATGAAAATCACTGCGATCGCCAAGTGGTGGTGCGCCATATCAGTGAGCCACAGGGACTCAGTCTGAGGATGGAATCCGCCAAGGAACGTCAAGATTGCAGTCCCAGCACCTGTGGAGGAGTTGAACACTTGGTCCATTCCGTCAGGATTCTGAGCATAGACACCCCAGTTACCCGTGAAGAACGGAGTAAGACCCGCAGGGTGAGGCAAGGTGGTCATGAAGTTGTCCCAACCCACATGCTGTCCGCGAGATTCGGGGATAGCAACGTGAACGAGATGTCCTGTCCATGCCAAGGAGCTAACACCGAACAGACCAGCCAAGTGGTGGTTCAGGCGAGACTCATTATTTTTGAACCAGGCTAGGCTCGGACGGAACTTGGGTTGAAGGTGCAACCAGCCCGCGAACAATAGCACTGCCGAGAAGATCAACAAACCAATGGATCCTGAATACAGGTCTTGGTTAGTACGCATCCCGATCGTGTACCACCAGTGATAAACACCGGAATACGCGATATCAACAGGGTAAGAAGCTCCAGCTTGCGTAAACGCATCAACTGCGCCCTTACCAAATTGCGGATCCCAAATCGCATGGGCGATCGGTTTTATATTCAGCGGGTCAAGAATCCACTGCTCAAAGTTCCCTTGCCATGCGACGTGGAACAGACTTCCCGAGGCCCACAGGAAGATGATTGCCAAGTGACCGAAGTGAGTCGAGAACAACTTTTGGTAAAGCTTCTCTTCTGTCATTCCGTCATGGCTTTCAAAGTCATGGGCGGTCGCGATTCCGTACCAAATTCGTCGTGTGGTCGGGTCTTGAGCTAGATCTTGACTAAATTTTGGAAACTTAGTTGCCATGTCTTAATAGTCCTCCAGGCTCTTCAAAGTGATAGTGAACGAGCAAGGAAGA
>JAYUEW010000191.1:0-11116 GCA_043739045.1 Synechococcales cyanobacterium | reverse complement strand
TCCGGGACTTCTACCCGTGCCACTTCGCTACCGACATGAACATAGCAAAAGTAAATGCATTGTTCTTCATAAAAGCTCTGAATTTTTGCAGAACTTTTCCACAACGGCGATCGTTCCCCTGGCTTTAACAATCTTCCCCACAAGGCACTATCCCGCAACGGTTCTAGCACTTGACAGGGCGCTTTATCGGGAAGATTGTTGCAGTGACTCATACAGTCAGGAGCCGTATAGGGACAGGTTTGAAGCCGTAAAAAGTTGAGACTTTCACCACTACGAGACGCGCTGATATAGCCCACCATTGGCACACGGGCACGTTGCAACGATCGCCATGCCGCCAAAATGGGTTGCAAAATTTGGTCTCGTGCTTCGCTGGGGAGTTGTTCTAAAAACCAATAAATCAACGATCCATCCACCATGGCGATCGTGGGGAGTGCGATACTAGTGCCTGTTTGGGGTGTGACCGGGGTGCTTTCGGGTTCGGCAATTAACGAAAGTTGCTGGGATGATTTTTTAAGCCGTTTGGGATTGGCGATCGGTTCTAACTCGGGTTCTATGGTCTTAGCCATCAGATCCAATAGAGGAAGATCCGACGGCAGATGAACGCCCCGAAGCAGGGGATTTTGATGGAGTCTAGATTGATGATGATGGGCATATTGAGCGAGTTCAGCCAAAACTTCGATTTCGGTAATCGTCCGACGATAACTCATCCATTCTTCGGTGCGAATGCCCCACTGCCGCGATACAAATAAGTCTTCAGGTCGATAGAATACTTCTGGAAGGCTATCAAGAAGAGGCTGTTTGCCTTGGCCATAGTGCAGAACGATGCGACCGGTGTTGATTAAGTAACAGTAGGCAATTTCGTGATGGCTGGGTGCAATTTGGGATCCATCGGTGGCGATGACGGTGTGGGCCTGAGGTGCCGGGGGAATAGCGGCGCGGGTTTCTAAGCCTTCAACCGGAATAGCGGCGGTAAAAATTAGCCGATCGCGCCAATGATCCTGACGATCGACCAAATCCGCCTGTATGGTTTGGGCTTGGGCAATCAGAATTTCGGCATAGTCAAGTTTCTGTTTTAGAGCCGTTGACTCATTGGCCAAATGTTGACTAATGCCTTGCATCTGCCGTGCTAACTGATTAAAGTCGAGCATGTGACGTGTTGATCAGATGGTGATCAAATGGTGTTAACGAGATAGTTCTTGCGTACCATCATAACGGAAGACACGAATAAATTATCTAACTCAGGCATTTAGAAACTCAGGCGTTTAGAAACTCAGGTAATGTCACAAGCTGAATCCGATCACTCTTTTGGGCCAGATCATGATCTTTCGGAAGGCTATAGCCCCAATCAGCAAATAACAACGTTACCGAATCGAGTTCGGTATGGGTCGCGATCGTTTGTAAGGTCTTGAGCCGATCTTCAATGAAGGTGATGTGGCTATATTGGGGCAACAATTCTATTAAGGTCTCGTATTTGGGGCGCTGTTTTTCTTTGCCATAAATTCGGCTAGGCTCAAGGTCAAGGCCGTTACGATCGAGCAATGCTTTAATAAACCGTGCTTCTTTGGTGCTAATGATAACGAAGTGATCCAGTGATTTTAAATAGTCGAGCATTCCTGGATAAAAATCATGCAAGGACAGCCATTGTTCTAAATCCTGTGCAATCCATCGATCGCGAACTTCATCCACAACTTGCCCCACATCCAGCGGACTCAGCCGATGATGATGCAATAGCTCTAATGCAATGTTCGACCAGTCACTTAAAATATTCGATTCTGTAAATCCTGATTCCAATGCATGAATAACAACAGGCATTTCCCAACCCGTTTCAACCACCGGACGCAACCGAGAAAATGCGTTTTCTAACTCTCTAGAGGGCAGATCGCGATCGTTGCCCCAAATCTTACTGTAAACCTGCCAAGAGGTTTGAAAATACTCACGTAGTCCATTACATACTACACCGTCGAAGTCAAACGCCAATACACTAGATGAGGACATAGCTACTCTAAATCCAGAAAATATGATTGTAGGCTAATCACTGCATTTTCTATAAGTCGACTCAGATAGAGTTTATCAACCTTATCTAAAACTGGGGCGCTAGGATTCGAACCTAGGAATGCCGAGACCAAAACCCGGTGCCTTACCACTTGGCGACGCCCCATTGCGTTCCACGTAAACAAATATAGCAGACTACCCTAGGCTGCTGTCAATACTTTTTACGTGTTTGCTCCCAGAGCGGCTTTTGGAATAAATCTTCTGTTTTGTCGTGCTACTTTAAGGTTCTAGGAAAGGTGTGATTCCTAAAGAATGTGCATTTTGAGGAGTTAGCCGCGTGAATGCAGCAGAACAAGCGAATACTCTTGAAAATGCGACTAAGATCGCTACTGTCGTCAATATTTTTAAACGATCGTTCCCGGATGCAATCTCTGACCTGAAGCCGTGGGCAACGGATCTGGGCACTCGGGAACAGGTGGATCCTAATTCTATTGATATAGGGTTCCACTTTCCAGGCTGGAGTCGTCGGTATCAGTGTCGTAGTGTGTTGGTACAGGTGCGCTTCTACCGTGATCCGGAGTCAAAAGAACGGCGGGCAATAGGGGCGGAGGTCGCAGGTTTTAGTCATGTGGGCGAACAGTGGCGGCTCTCTACGGTGAAGGATTGGTGCTTTGTTGGGGCGGCCACACCAGAGGATGAGCCTCAGAGTGCGCTGAAGTTTTTCTGTCGTGAGTTGTTGACAGTATTTAATCATCGGGAGTCGGATCCGTCCTCGGTGTAGCGTCTTTGGTATGGGCACATAAAAAATTAGCCATGTCTACGATCGGACATGACTGATTTGAGGATCTATTTAACTAAACAATCAGAACTCTCATCTCATTTTGCAAGCTGTGAAATCGGCTTGAGAACAGTTTTCTCTTTGACATTGCGCTTAGTCACAACCCATTCTGTATTGCCGAGCAAATGGTCATACACAGCAATAATTGCAATCATGCTCTTGAAGACACAATAGAACGGAATGAAGACGCAATACACGAGATAGGCCCAGGATGGTTGTGGATTGGCTTTGTGGCGGACAATCCAGGCGGCGATCGCTTGGGTGGGTCCACTGATTAAGGTCAAGACTGTGGTAATCCAAAAATAAACTGGATCAATTTCCGGCATATCGGTTTGGCTCAAACTTAAACTGAGCAAAATTGGAAACGTTTGAAGCGCCACAAAATGGAAGGTGGCACTAAAAACCAACAACATTGTCCAATAGCCTTTCTGCCAAGGATCCAAAAATGAGGATTTTAGCAAGGGGATCTGGTGTTCTATTGCAACTTCCGTCCAACCCTGTGCCCACCGTTTACGCTGAGACCAAAACGACTTCAGGTCTTCAGGTGCCAGTTCAGTCGTGATGATGCGAGGATCGTGAACAATTTGGTGGCCATCTAACATCGCTCGCAAACTGGCATCAATATCTTCCGTCAACATCTCAGGCGAAAATTTCACCTGCCTCAGACTTGAGGTTTTCCAATACCCATTGGATCCGCAGAAAATTCCAGTATCAAATAACAATGACTTAGCTGGATGACTCGCGCCATACATGCACTCAAATTCCACCGCAATCATTTGGGTCATGAAGTTAAGACCAAAGTTCCGAATCACATTCCGACCCTGAACTGCCGAATATCGCCCGGTTGAGAGCCAGTTCCAAGCAATTTCAAAACTGTCAGGACTAGGACGATGATCCGCGTCCAGAATTCCTGTGATTTCACCTCTAACCACTTTCATTGCTGCATTCAGGTTTTCGGCCTTCGATCGGCTTCCTTCAACGCGCAGCAATTTCAATTCGGGATTCCGTGCGGCTAAATCTGCGAGTTCGGCTTCGATTTCAGGCAGATCGATCGGGGTGTTGTAGGCCAGAACTAATTCAAACCCAGACTCAGGGCGCTGCATGGTGTCGAGAATGTAGTTCAGGGTTTCTAAAATAATGCTTTGCTCGTTGGGCAAATAGGCCGCAACAACCAGGGAACAACTCGGAAGCGCTTCATTTAGATCTGAGCCGACGGGCAAGAAGAATGCGGGATTGCGGCGACGGAGTCTCAACACACGTTGAATTAGCCCAAGTTTAGGCCGTTTGCTGACGCGCTTTGAGCTGTATGTGACGGCGGTTGCAATAGCTTCCCCCATGACAACGATGGATGTGACAAAGTACAACACTGGAATCATCCAATGCAGCGCTAAAAGATTGCCTTGATTATGCAAAATGAGGGTGTAGACGATCGCAGGAAAGCCGATGACTACAACATGGGTGAAGATGATTTTGTCGAGAATAGTCCCGAACAGCACAAAGGAAGATTTAAAGGGGTTCGGGAATCGTAAGTTTCTCAACATTTGGTTTCTGGATAGACCCTTTCGTATAGTAGTGTTGTCAAACGCGAGTGGTAAACGGGTATTAGCTGCTTAGTTTAATACACCCAATGTAAAGCTGTGTGTAGCATACTCTATGAATCTAGAAGCATGATCGTTTTTCTGGTGATCCCTTCTGGTGATCCAATGTAACGATCGGGGTTTCCGAAAATTAGGCCTAAGTTCATCATTTTTATGGATTATCCCGTCAACTTTAACATGCCACCAATTTGCAAAAAAAACTAAAAGCCGCCAGTGATCATATACTGGCGGCTTTATCAGGTTGGTTCAGATCTCAAAATCTAATTAATCAGAATCTGATGAGTTAGATACGAGCCATAACTTGTGCTTTTTCGGGAACAGTTGTGTATTCTGCAACAATCTGACGAAGTTCATCCCCTTCAATGGTTTCGCGCTCTACCAGCAAATCAACCAAACGATCGATCACTTCACGGTTTTCACGCACAATCTTCAGCGCAACTTCGTAACCATGTTCTGCAAGCATTCGTACTTGGGAATCAATCCGGGCTTGAATTTCTTCGGAGCATTCTGAACGAGTGGTCCAGTCGCGGCCTAAGAACACTTCGCCTTGTTGACTACCCAAGGACACCGGACCTAAGTCCGACATGCCATAGCGAGTCACCATTTGACGGGCTAAGCCAGAAACCATTTGCAAGTCTCCGCCCGCTCCAGTCGTAACCTCAGCATCACCAAACACAACTTGTTCAGCCGCGCGTCCACCCAAGGCTCCGGCAATGCGGGCCATAAGTTGCGATCGGGACACTAGGCCAGAGTCTTCATTCGGCATGAACCAAGTTAAGCCCTTTGCTTGTCCACGAGGAATCAAGGTGACTTTCTGGACTGGATCGTGGTCCTTGACTAAGGTGCCGACGATCGCGTGACCAATCTCGTGATAAGCGATCAGGCGCTTGCTCTTGCTGTCGGTTAAGGGTGTACCTTCCATTCCAGCAACCACACGATCGACTGCTGCATCCACTTCATCCATCGTGATCGCATCTTTGCGACGACGGGCGGTGAGAATTGCAGCTTCGTTGAGAAGGTTAGCAAGATCGGCACCAGAGAACCCAGGAGTCCGACGCGCAATGGTGTCGAGGGAAATATCATCCCCCAGTTTTTTGTTGCGGGCATGAACCTGCAAGACTTCTAGGCGACCTTTGATGTCGGGAACATCGACTTGGACTTGACGATCGAAACGACCGGGACGAAGCAATGCAGCATCCAAGACATCCGCTCGGTTAGTGGCCGCAACAATGATGATGCCAGAGTTGCCTTCAAAGCCATCCATTTCCGTTAGGAGTTGGTTAAGGGTTTGTTCACGTTCGTCGTTTCCGCCGCCAATTCCAGCGCCACGTTGACGACCAACCGCATCAATTTCATCGATAAAGATAATGCAAGGTGCGTTTTCTTTGGCTTTTTTGAACAAGTCACGAACGCGAGATGCACCGACTCCGACAAACATTTCGACGAATTCAGATCCAGAGATGCTGAAGAATGGTACGCCCGATTCTCCGGCGATCGCTTTGGCCAAAAGTGTTTTACCCGTTCCCGGAGGTCCGACAAGCAGCACACCCTTGGGGATTTTTGCACCGATCGCACTGAATTTCTCAGGCGTTTTCAGGAACGTCACGACTTCTTGAAGTTCTTCTTTAGCTTCTTCAATCCCTGCAACATCGTCAAACATCACGCCTGTTTTAGCATCCATTTGGAAGCGCGCCTTGGATTTACCAAAGCTCATCGCTTGTCCAGGACCACCAGGCATGTTGTTCGATCGGCGGAACAAGAAAAACAGACCCGATAGCAAGATAGCTGGGAACACTAAGTTGCCCAAAATGCTCAAGAGCGCGCCGTCGTTACCAATGGGATGGGAATCTAGTTCAACATTTGACTCACGCAATCGGGCGATTAGATCTGGTGAGCTACCGGGTAAATCGACCCGTAGCCGTTGCACCCGGTTATCCAATTCAGGATCAAACGCTTCAACAATTGCCGTCCGTCCGCCATCGTACAGATCAACACTCTTGACGCGTTTAGCATCTAGATATTCCAGAAACCGTCCGTAGGTCATCCGAGTGCTGGCCGCATTGCGGGCGGTATTATTCGCTGGGTTCGTGGTCATGGGCATGAACGAACTCTGCCAGATGAAAAATCCGACAACAATAGTAGGTAATGCCCACAGCAGAACAGTCTTCAGAGTTGGTTTCATAGAGTCAATACGCTCTTAAGGTTTGGATGCAACGGCTTAGAGAAAAACTTTGCCCTGTCGGGTAAATCCATTCTGGATCTATAAATCCTATGGATCCACCCTTTAATGGGTAATCGTTTAATCCTGAGAACATTTGTTAACTTAATTTAACATTAATCCCTAACCTTCGGTAATCAAGCTTGAGAGAGTGTTTGAAAAGTTGAAGGTTGGGGCGGTTGAGACCCGATCCCCCTAACCCCCTTGACAAGGGGGAACTGGAAAAAGACGGGAAGTAGGATTCGACTCAAGGGCTATCTGAGTTTGTGAATTTGAAAGGAGATGATCGGTCCCTACCGCGCTAAGCTAAATTTCTGAGTGGATGACTGACGGGAACACTCACAGCGGACAATCTGTGCAAGGGGAAAGAGGTTTCATGACTGTTATTCAAGGAAATTGGCTGCTGTCCATCGCTCCAGACAGTGACGTACCTAATGCGAAATTTTTCCTCTGGGCCGAAGAGTGGCGTAGCGGTGTAATTGCGGAAGAATCTACCGGAAATTCAGCCAACCCTCTGGCGCATCCTCTCCATCCTTATAGTATGGGCAGCGAGAGCTTAGAGAATTGGTTGAAGAAGCAAACTCTCTGTCCGCTATCGGCTCAGACTGCGTTTATCAGTGAAATCTGCACTATTTCATTACCAGCGGTGGACGGATTACCGATCATTTCTGAACAGACCGATCGAGCGGCTGAATCGATCGGGTTGCAACCTTGGTCCGTTCAAGGCATTTCACTTTCCATTTCTGAGGCATATCACTGGTTATCCCATTTGCCGCTGCATCGTCAAGATACCTCATGGGCGTGGATGAGCGACAGTTTGTTGTACTGGGTACATATGGTGCGGTGGAGCATGAGCTTGATGGTGCGGGGGAAATATTTGCCGCAGGTATTAGGTGAGGCACGATCGATCGCCTACTGGACCGTTCTGCTCGATAGTGCAACAGATCAGTCCCATCTTCAGCATTTTGTCCAAAGCTTTCCCCCAAGTTGTCGTTTTTATGGGTTGGAATCTCAGGAATTGTTGCCCCTTCAACGATCACAGAATCTAAAAGTCTATTTAATGACGGTGTTGGATACGGTGATTAATCATGCAGTGCGATCGATTGCCCCGGTGATCACGCCAACCACTAGCCTCGGCCCTTGGTTGAAACCCGTCGAAACTCAGGTATCAGGGACGATCGCAGCAACTTTAGCGCCCCAGCTTGAGGCTTGGTATGCGCCGTTGCAAGATGCGAGTCGATCGTTTCGGGTAGCGGTTAAGTTGAATCCTCCCCAGTATGGAGCGCGGGAATGGCAGTTGGAGTATGGGTTGCAGGCGGTGGCGGATTCGAGGATTTGGATGACAGCGGCGCAGGTTTGGAAGTCTCCTGCATCTCGGCTGGAATGGTCGGGACTGCGGCTGAACGATCCCCACGAGACATTTTTGGCGGGGTTGGGCAATGCTTCAAAGCTGTTTCCGGTGCTCGAATCTAGCCTCAGAACCTCTCGGCCAATGCAGGCAATTTTGGATGCAAATCAAGCCTATGAATTAATCCGATCGGTGCGATTCAAGTTGCAAGACCATGGCATTGGGGTGGTGTTGCCAGCGGGGTTGAGCGATCGGCAAGAGAATACGCGATTTGGGCTTAAGCTATCTGCTGATTTGCCTAAGCTGAAAGGCGAACAACCGAGAATTGGATTGCAAGGGCTGTTGAATTTTAAATGGGATCTGGCGATCGGGAAGCAGACCATTAGTAAGGCGGAATTTGAACGGCTGGTGGCTTTGAAAATGCCTATTGTGGAAATCAATGGCGAATGGGTCGAACTCAAACCCCAGGATATTCGGGCGGCTCAGGCGTTTTTTGACAATCGTAAAGTCAATCCGACGCTGACATTGGAAGATGTGTTGAGAATTGGTTCAGGCGATGGAAAAATTATTGAAAAGCTGACGGTTGTGGACTTTGAAGCTTCAGGAGTCTTGCAAGAATTACTCCAAACTCTACAGAACAATCAAACGCCCGATCCCATTGAATCTCCTGCTGGATTGAATGGCACATTGCGACCCTATCAAAGCCGAGGTGCTGGCTGGTTGGCTTTTCTGGAACGCTGGGGATTGGGCGCTTGTCTTGCGGATGATATGGGATTGGGAAAAACGGTACAGTTTTTGACCTTGATGCTGCATTTAAAGGAACAAAATGCACTGACGGGACCCACATTATTGATTTGTCCAACATCTGTGATGGGAAACTGGGAGCGGGAAGTGCGGAAATTTGCACCGAGTTTGACGGTGTTACTCCATCATGGGACTGGCCGATCGCAAGGGCCTAACTTTGTGACGCGCACCCGAAAAATCGATCTTGTAATTACCAGCTATGCCTTGGTTACTCGCGATATTAATACGCTTAAACCAATTTCTTGGCGCGGCTTGGTTCTTGACGAAGCGCAGAATATTAAAAATGCGGATTCCAAACAAACCCAGTCTGTCCGGGAACTCACGGGCCAATTTCGCATTGCATTGACGGGAACACCTGTGGAAAACCGTCTTTCTGAACTTTGGTCCATTATGGAATTTCTGAATCCCGGCTATCTCGGATCCAAACAATTTTTCCAGCGGCGATTTGCAATTCCGATCGAAAAATATGGCGACACCATGTCATTGCAAATGTTGCGGAGTATGGTTCAACCTTTTCTGTTACGTCGTTTGAAGACCGATCGGACTATCATTCAAGATTTGCCAGACAAACAAGAAATGACGGTGTTTTGTAATCTTGCGCCCGCTCAAGCCGCTCTTTACCAAACCGTTGTTGATCAATCTCTCTCTGATATTGAGGATGCGGAAGGCATTCAACGACGCGGTATGATTTTGGCGCTATTGACAAAACTGAAACAACTTTGCAATCATCCTGGACTTATTGATAAAGGGCATGAGTCTGATATTTCAACCTTAACCCGTGATTCTGGCAAGCTAAAGCGATTGGTCGAGATGCTGGATGTGGTGATGTCGGAAGGCGATCGGGTTTTGATTTTCACGCAGTTTGCAGAATGGGGCAAACAATTACAAAAGGTATTGGCCCATGAATTCAATGAAGAAGTATTGTTTTTGTATGGGAGTACACCCCGCATTAAACGAGAGGCAATGGTCGATCGGTTTCAGCAAGATCCAAATGCACCAAAGATTTTGATTTTGTCATTAAAAGCAGGTGGTGTTGGCTTAAATTTAACCCGTGCAAATCATGTGTTTCATTTCGATCGGTGGTGGAATCCGGCGGTGGAGAATCAGGCAACGGACAGAGCTTTTCGGATTGGACAAACCCGCAATGTTCAGGTTCATAAGTTTGTTTGTATTGGCACATTGGAGGAAAAGATTCACGACATGATCGAGAGTAAAAAGGCGTTGGCCGATCAGGTCGTTGGGGCGGGGGAATCTTGGATTACAGATCTTGACACGGATCAGCTTCGCAAGCTTTTGGTCTTCGATCGAAGTTCAATGATTACGGAATAAGTCCATGTTGCTATAATTTATTTAAATTCAGATCTTAATTAGTATTAGATACAATTCTCACGCATTAGAATAGCACAGCACTACAATTGATTTCGCATTTTAAGTTGGAGATAACGATCGACCAATTGATCGGAAATTTGATTGACGGGCGCATCTAAAACTAAAACACCTTTACGTTTCAATTGTTCAAAGGCAACCTGACGCTGAGCTAATAGATCCAATGCCACCGATCGTTCGTAGGCCGCTGTCAGCCGATCCTCTACGTCTTCAGTACTATGTGCAATACGATCGATTTCGGGATCGCGCAATGCTACACAGAATGGTAAGTAGCGCGGGGCCAATCGTCCCAAGGCAACGAGTAGTTCTGAAGACGCGGTGGTATCTATTAAATCGGTAATGACTACCACCAATGCTCGCCTCGATTGCTGACTCAGAATAGAATTAACTGAAGTCAAATAATCAGGTTCTGTTAAATCAGGTTGAATAGGCGTAAGTTTCTCCAATAATCGCTGAAAATGCGCGTCTCCCCGCTGTGGTGGAATCCAAGTATGAATGGCTCGATCGAATACCGCGACTCCCACCCGATCGCCTCGTTTAATACCCGTTAATGCCAAGGCCAAGGCTGCATTCAATCCCCAATCAAACCGTTGTAATGATTCAACATTTGCGGTCATCAGCCGTCCACGATCGAGCATGATGATCATTGTTTGTTCTTGTTCAGGTTCCAAAACCCTCACCAAAGGACGACTTCGGCGAGCCGTCGCTTTCCAATCAATCAATCGAGGATC
Source organism: Synechococcales cyanobacterium (assembly GCA_043739045.1). GTDB lineage: Bacteria > Cyanobacteriota > Cyanobacteriia > Leptolyngbyales > Leptolyngbyaceae > JAAFJU01. The sequence goes on along the minus strand of JAYUEW010000191.1, from coordinate 201 downwards.
ATCGCCTTCGCCATATTCCCGAAGTTCTGCAAATTCTGTACCAATTCCAAATTTACGCCGTTGTTTGAGTGCGCCGGAGGTTTGTAATGCTAGGCGAATGGTGAGCGATCGTAAGGCTAATAGATCAGGATAAACATTTACTAGTTCTGTTTCGTGAGTTTTCCAATCCATCCAAACCAAACCCCAAGGACTGAGTTGCCG
>JAYUEW010000190.1:0-18144 GCA_043739045.1 Synechococcales cyanobacterium | reverse complement strand
ACCGGGAGACATCCCAATAAAGATTTTGTGTTTGCCTCGTCGAGGGGATTGATAGGCAGTAGTCGGAGATGGCGTACTCAGATCTACTTCGATCGCATTGGGGTCAAACATTGTTGATTGGTATGGTTGATTACTTCTGATCTAATGATAAATTCAATTTCAAAACATTCACACCAGGTTCACCTAAAATCCAAAGAATACGATCGTCAATGGCTTGATTAATCAGTTCTTGTAACCGACTTGGCTCCATCCCTCTAGCTTGGGATAGCCGTGAGATTTGAGCTTGGGCTGATTCTAAACTGATATGGGGATCGAGTCCAGATCCAGACGTATAGAGCATATCAGCCGTGGGCTGAATATTGGCTTGTCTTAAGCGTTGGGCTTCAGGTTTAATCCGATCGAACAAAGCCGGATTGCTGGGAGCGAGATTACTAGCGCCCGATGCACCTGTTTTTGAGACTTCTGGTAATGTTGCATATTCGATTGTACTTGGGCGACTCCAGAAATAACGATCGGTTTTGAAGGGTTGACCAATTAAGGTTGATCCAATGGGTTGACCTTTAGCATTCAGAACCAAACTTCCATTCGCTTGGCTTGAGAAAAATGTTTGACCAATTCCCCACGTTAGTAATGGATATAGCACAGCGGTTAAAATCCATAGTACCGCTACAATCCGAATTGATTTGAATAAATCTTGTGCAATGTTCATTTTAGAAGCGCTCCGGTTGGAAAATAACAACAAATAAATAGATACTCAAGGCCAGAGTTGTCATGCCGAGTAAAACAATGGCAAACGTTTGACCCCGATCGAGGCTGATACCTGTTGCGGCTTGGACTACAGGGGCGATCGTTACTGCCATCAAGAGTGAAAGTAGTAATGCTTTTGGAAGTCGTTTTTGCCAAAAGCGTGAGAGTGTTTCTTGCATAGGATTGGGTTTGAGTATGGAGTTGAACGTATCTAAACTAAACAGTTTTAAATTAAGCTTTTAAGCTAATCCAACCGCAGTCACAGCAATATCAATGATCTTAATCGCAATAAACGGTGCAACTACACCGCCTAATCCATAGACCAAAATATTTCGGCTTAGCAATTGATTGGCCGTGAGTGGCCGGAATTTCACACCTTTCAACGCCAACGGAATCAACGCTGGAATAATTAAGGCATTGTAAATGAGCGCAGATAGTACCGCAGATTGCATACTCGCTAAGCCCATAACATTCAGTTGACCAATTCCCGCCCCGGCGAAGATTGCAGGAATAATTGCAAAGTATTTGGCAATGTCATTCGCGATCGAAAATGTTGTTAAGGCACCTCGCGTAATTAGCAATTGTTTGCCGATCGTGACAATATCAATCAATTTTGTCGGATCAGAATCTAAATCCACCATATTCGCGGCTTCCTTCGCCGCCTGAGTCCCGGAATTCATTGCAACTCCGACATTGGCTTGAGCTAGAGCGGGTGCGTCATTGGTTCCATCTCCAGTCATGGCAACGAGTTTACCTTTGGCCTGTTCAGCCCGAATGACTTCGATTTTGTCTTCGGGAGTTGCTTCTGCTACAAAATCATCTACGCCCGCTTCAGCCGCAATGACTGATGCAGTAATCCGGTTGTCGCCCGTCAACATCACCGTACGAATTCCCATACGACGCAATTGATCAAAGCGTTCTTTAATACCGGGTTTGATAATATCTTTGAGATAAATCACACCGTAAATATCATTGTTCTGGCAAACTGCGAGAGGCGTACCCCCAAGTCTAGACACTGATTCATACTGGGTATCGAGTTCATCTGGAATTTTTCCCGATCGCGATCGAACAAATCCTTTTACGGCATCGACCGCGCCTTTGCGAACCTCAATATTATTCGGCAGATCGGTTCCGCTCATTCGAGTCCTGGCCGAAAACTCAATCCCTGTCGCAGTCGATCGATCGACCGTCAGGCTGGCCCCAAGTTTTTCCGCCAAAATGACAATAGACTTTCCTTCTGGAGTTTCATCAAAAATACTGGCATTCAATGCAACTTGTGCGAGTTCTTTTAATGAATGTCCATTGACCGGAATGAATTCTTCTGCTAGTCGGTTTCCTAAGGTAATTGTGCCTGTTTTGTCGAGAATCAATGTACTAATATCTCCACAAGCTTCGACAGCACGGCCCGATGTGGCAATTACATTGAACTGTGCAACCCGGTCCATTCCGGCAATCCCGATCGCACTGAGCAGTCCGCCGATCGTTGTGGGAATGAGGGCTACTAATAATGCAATCAAAACCGCAATACTAACGGGCGCTTTTGCATACTGAGCGATCGGCAACATGGTTGCAATCACAATCAAAAATACTTGAGTCAAGACCGCCAACAATACCGTTAAGGCAATTTCATTCGGTGTTTTGCTCCGTTCCGCACCTTCAACCAATGCAATCATCCGATCGATAAACCCCTTCCCCGGATCAGCCGTCACCCGAATCACCAATTCATCGGACAAAATGCGCGTGCCCCCCGTTACAGAACTCGCAATATCGGTTCCGGGCTGCTTCAATACGGGAGCCGATTCGCCTGTAATCGCGGATTCATCCACCGAGGCAAGCCCTTCAGTCACTTCACCATCCGCCGGAATGACATCTCCCGCAATTACCTTAATCAAATCGCCTTTGCGAAGCGCCGTTGAACTCACCTCTTGAATACCGCCATCGGGCGAAAGTTTACGGGCGATCGAATCTGATTTAGTGGCACGCAAAGAATCGGCTTGAGCTTTACCCCGGCCTTCTGCGACAGCTTCCGCAAAGTTTGCAAACAATAATGTGAATAGCAAAATCAATGTGATTAAGCCATTGAATACCATTGGATTTTTGTCTGTGGCATTTCCGAATAGATTGGGATTAACGGTGACGAGTGCGGTGACTATTGTCCCAATCCAAACTAAAAACATGACCGGATTTCGCAATTGAACTCTAGGATCAAGTTTGAGAAATGCCTGCTTAACAGCGCGTTGATAAAGACCTTTGGTCGAAACCTGTCGGCCTTTCCGTTCCCCAGACGATCGGGGTGGTTCAGATTGTAACGTTGTGATTTGGGAATTCATAATTCAATTGTAAAAGTGAATAGGAAATTGATTAGAGACCAGAACTAAGTTGAAATGCTTCAGCGATCGGACCCAAGACCAAAACAGGGAAGAAGGTTAATACGCCCAAAATCAGAATTACGACCCCAGTTACCCCGGTAAAGAGTCCCGTATCCGTTCTCAATGTGCCATCAGTCATCGGTACAATCTGTTTGCGCTTCATGCCGTCGGCCAACAAGATCAAGGCCACGATCGGCACATAGCGACCTAACAACATGGAAACACTCGCACTCAAATTCCACCAAACTGTCCCGGTTCCTAATCCTGCAAACCCAGACCCATTATTAGCGGCGGCTGAGGTGTATTCATAGACGATTTGTGAAAGACCATGAAACCCAGGGTTGCTAATGCCTCTGAGGTCTTCAGGCAATAGTAAGGTGACTGCCGTTGGAATCAAGACCGCGATCGGATGAATCAACAAAATTACACTTGCAAGAATCACTTCAGCCTTCTCAATCTTGCGACCTAAGAATTCCGGTGTGCGTCCCACCATCAATCCCGTTAAAAAGACAGCCAAAATCAAAAAGATAAACAAATAGGCGGTTCCTGTACCCTGACCACCCCAAACAATCTGTAAAAACATATTGAGTAATGTGGAAAAGCCACCGATCGGCATCAATGAATCATGCATCGCATTCACCGCACCGCACATCGTGGCAGTCGTAACGATCGCCCATAACGACGATGCGGACCAACCAAAGCGAATCTCTTTACCTTCCAGATTCGGAGCCATACTTCCCAGTAAAGTATTGACCTGCCCATTCCCTTGAGATTCACCCCAAGCGGTCAGAACTACCAATGGAATGAAGAATACCAACACAATGCTGTACACAAGCCAAGCCTGTCGAAGATTTCCCATGAATATCCCGTAGGTATAAATCAGGGAAGACGGAATGACGACCATTGCGACAGTTTCAATGAAATTAGTCAAACCATTAGAATTTTCAAAGGGATGGGCTGAATTGCTTCCAAAGAATCCACCCCCATTTTCTCCGAGTTGTTTAATCATTTCAAAATGGGCCACTGGACCCCGAGCGATCGTCTGAATTGCGCCCTCTAATGTCGTTACTTGAGCTGCGCCTGACCACGTTTCAGGAATACCTGCGGCAATTAGAACCAGGGTGCCAATGAATGAAATTGGCAATAAAATTCGGGTAATTGATTGCATCAGATCTTGATAAAAATTACCGAGCGATCGTCCCGTCAATCCCCGAATAAATGCAATCCCGACGGCCAATCCTGTCGCCGCTGAGGTAAACATCAAAAAACCTAATGCAAAAACCTGAGAACCATAGCTGAGGGTAGTTTCACCAGAGTAATGCTGTTGGTCGGTATTAGTTAAAAACGAAATTGTCGTATGCAATACTAAATCCCAACTCAACCCGCCTACTTGACTTGGATTGAATGGCAGAATCGGCTGTAAGAACAGTATTAAAAAAACAGCAATTCCCATAACAATGTTGCTTATGAGAACGGCTTGAATATATTGCCAGCCGCTCATTTCCTCTGCTTCATAAATTCCGATCGTACGCATAATCGCCCGATCGATCGGGCCAAAAATCGGATCTAAAAATATTGTCTCATGTAAAAAAACACGAGCCATATATTTGCCCAGAAGCGGCGTGAGAATGATCACTGTGACTAATGTCAGAGCAATCTGAATCCATCCCTGAAGCATAAAATCATTAACCTATGTTGTATACTTGTTATCATTATTGCGAGAATGGGACGATCGGACAAGGTATAGGAAGATATAGATTTATGAGATGTACTGTAGAGGCTATGCTACAAAGGGTCTAATGATTAGATTAGATGTTTATTCAGCCTACTGTTTAGGCTGAATCTAAACGCTATAAACACTAATTTATATTAAAAATCCTTACAATAAGATATAAAATTATGCTATGAATCCCATGCAATCCCCATACTCCTATCCTTGGCGACGACGAAATCTAGTTGCGATCGCCTTGAGTTTAGGAATTGTGTTTGTTCTTGATTTCTCAACACCTGCTGACTATGTAATTGGCTATTTGTATCTTTGCCCACTACTGTTTGCCATGGGACGATTCCCCAGGAAATTTATTTTAGGGTTAACTCTAGCTATAATACTATTAATATTGTTGAATTTAGGGTTGCCAAATTACCCATCAGTGAGATTTTCAACCATAGTGAACCGGATCTTAGCTTCTGTCGCACTGACCATAACCGCATTGTTGTGCGATCGTAATATAATCTATGCCCAAGCGATCGCGAGTCAAAAAGCCGAAATCCAATCAAGAAATCAATTAGAGGGTCTTCGAGAAGATTTTGCAGGAACGCTAACCCACGATCTCAAAACGCCAGTTCTGGGTGGGATTTCGATATTATGTGCATTTCTTCAAGGTGAATTTGGTGAGATTACCAATTCTCAAAGACAAGTCTTGATGACCATGGAGCGTAGTCATCAAACCAGTTTAAAACTACTCGATACTTTATTAGATGTTTATCGTAATGATACAAGAGGACTAGAATTAAAACTTAAACCTATTGATCTAACTGAACTTGTCGAAGAATCTGCAAATCAAGTCGCAGTATTTGCTCGTCATCGTCAAATTCAAATCACAGTTCGTCATGGAAACTCTGAATTTCGTCGATCACTGTGGGTCAAAGCTGACGCATTTCAATTACAGCGAGTTCTGATGAATCTACTCCTCAATGCGATCAATCATTCTCGACGGGGCGATCGGGTTGAAGTGGTTTTAGAATCTAATGGATTTCAGCAATTAGTCAAAGTCCTAGATCAAGGCGCAGGGCTGAATCCTGACGAACTTTCCCAACTCTTTCAGCGGTTTTACCAAGGCAAAAGCGATCGTCAAGCTCAAGGATCTGGTTTAGGACTCTATCTAGCGCGGCAAATTATCACGGCGCATCAAGGTACAATTTGGGCAGAAAACCGATCGCCTAAAGGCGCAGTGTTTGGAATTCAATTACCTATTCATTCACCGTAAATTCAAGCTAGATACTTCACTATGCCAATTTCCGCAATTCGACTTTTGTTGGTGGAAGATGATGAGCTATTCAGATTAGGATTGCGGGTTCGATTACAACAAAATGCAGACATAGAGAGCATTACCGAAGCGGAAGACGGTGAAATAGCATTAGCATTAGCCCATCAAACCCCCTTTGACTTGGTATTACTCGACATCGGACTTCCCGGTATTGGCGGCATTGAAACCTGTCGGCAACTCAAAGCATCCTACCCAACATTGCCTGTTCTTATTTTAACTTCGCGAGAAGACCCTGAATTACTCAAGCGCTTAATTGAATTAGGCATTCAAGGCTATTGTTTAAAAGGGATTGCCGCTGAGAATTTAATTCTGGCTGTACGATCGGTTGCAGCAGGCGCATCTTGGTGGGATGCAACAGCCACCCAAACCATTCGCCAAACCTTAGCAAAAACAACAGTTACCGAACCTGATCACAATCCCCTGACCCAACGGGAACGCGAAGTTCTAGAACTACTGACTGAAAGCAAAACCAATCCAGAAATTGCCCAAATTCTTTATATTTCTGCCGGAACAGTTCGGGTCCATGTTCATTCAATTTTGCACAAGCTAAATGCTCGCGATCGCATCCAAGCCGTTCTCATCGCTAAGCAGCAGGGTTGGTTATCTCTCCCCTAATTGCCTCAAATCCCTTTCCACAAACTCGTCGTCTCACGTAAACTAACAAACTCACCATTTCCCAAAATCAAATGATCCAAAACCGGAATTGACAACACATCTGAAGCCTTGAGCAATTGTCGGGTCAATTCAATATCTTCATTACTCGGCTCTAAATTTCCAGATGGATGGTTGTGGGCCACGATCGCACTCACCGCACCCTGTTTGATTAACGATCGAAAAATCTCCCGAGGATGGGCCAAGGTCTCCGTTGCCGTCCCGATCGTTACCACTTGTTTCCCCATAATGGCATTCTTCACATCCAACATCACCACCGCAAAACGTTCCTGCGATTGCCACATCAGGTCATAGCTCAACGCCGAGGCCGCAATAGACGGATCGCTCACCACCGTTTTTTCGGGTGGCCCGATTTGATAAACCCGTTTACCAAGCTCGATCGCCGCCAAAATAGTAGTCGCCTTTGCCGGACCCACACCGTGAATTTCAGTCAGTTCTTTGAGGTTCACCGATCGTAGGGCCACTAAAGGATCTCGGTTACATTTGCCAATTTCCTTCAGCAACAATTGCCCAAGCCCAAGGGCCGAAAGCTTTCCAGAACCTTGTCCCGTCGCTAATAAAATTGCAACTAACTCAGCCGTCGAAAGCACCTGAGAACCCTGGGCCGCTAAGCGTTCACGAGGTCGTTCGCTGGGCGACATATCTGCAATTCGTAACTGGTAAATCATAACTGAGTCTCGATAAATCCTCAGCTTAGTTATCCCAAATTAGGCATCCCAAAACCGACAACTCTGGATTATTTTCCCTGTAAATCCTTCATCTCATAGTCCACCATCAATTCCACTAACTGCTTGAATGAATACTCAGGCTCCCAATTGAGGCATTTCTTCGCCTTATCGATCGCCCCAACCAGTTGCACCGCCTCGTCCGGTCGATAAAATTCTGGATCAACCGAAACATAGGCTTCCCAGTCCAAATTGACCGCATCAAATGCGTAAGTAATCAACTCTTTCACAGAGTGGCTTTTTCCGCTGGCGATCACATAGTCATCCGGCACATCCTGCTGCAACATCAACCACATCGCCTTCACGACATCTTTGGCATAGCACCAATCTCTAACCGCATCAATATTGCCCAGCTTCAATTCCGTCGCCAGTCCCAACTTAATCATCGCTGCCGTCCGAGTAATCTTGCGAAATACAAACTCCGCACCACGACGGGGAGACTCGTGGGTGTAAGTAATCCCGCAGCAAGCATAGAGATTGTACTGAGTGCGATAATTGATGGTCATCCAATGGGCGTAGGCTTTGGCCACACCGTATGGATTTCGCGGACGGAAAGCGGTGCGCTCGTTTTGGGGCGATTCGTCGGGTTGACCGAAGACTTCGCTGCTGGAGGCTTGATAAAACCGGGCATCAGGTTTACACCGCCGAATCGATTCGAGTAGCCGCGAAACACCAAGGGCCGTATATTCTGCCGTCAATGCGGGCTGAGTCCAAGATAGAGGAACATAGCTCTGAGATGCAAGGTTATAGATTTCATCGGGCTGAGACTCGGTAATCACGTCCATGAGTGAGGATTGATCCAGCAAATCGCCTGACAGAATATGGAGATTTTTCCCTAAGTGGGAAACGCGTTGGAGATTGCTAGAACTCGATCGGCGAACTAACCCAAATACTTCATAGCCTTTTTCAACGAGGAGTTCAGCTAAATACGATCCGTCTTGTCCGGTCAAGCCCGTGATAAGTGCGCGTTTTGTCATAACAGTAATAATAGAGAGGTCTTACTAATTGAATCTAGGCTAGTCTAAAGCACGCTGTCGCGATCGGTCCGAGGCATTATCTTTAACTTAGCCTTATAAATTTAAGCTAGACACATAAAATGCTGGTTCCAGAATTAAGGAATCCAGCATTTTACTTGCAGAATGTATTTTCAGAACTTAAACGATGATGGGGTGTCGGCGTAATTTAATTGCCACTTACATCCAGGACCTTAGCCACACTCAAAACATCCTTATCGCCACGCCCAGAGCAATTGAGCACTACGGTAGGGCTGCCTTCGAGTTGAGGACAGAGAGTTTCGAGGTAAGCGATCGCATGGGATGTTTCTAGGGCTGGAATAATGCCTTCAATACGAGAAAGTCGCTGGAATGCATCTAGCGCTTGCTTGTCGGTCACAGCATAATATTCAGCGCGTCCGACTTCCATCAGATAACTATGTTCGGGTCCAACACCGGGATAATCTAGGCCCGCACTGATGGAATGTGGCTCAATCACTTGGCCATCCTCATCCTGAAGCAGATAACTCATGGCTCCATGCAAGACTCCGACCCGGCCTTTCGTCAGGGTTGCTGCATGTTTGTCGGTATCAACCCCAAAACCAGCGGCTTCGACCCCAATGATACGAACGGATTTTTCATTGATAAACTCGTTGAATAATCCCATGGCATTAGATCCACCACCCACGCAGGCCATGATGATGTCTGGTAAACCGCCCCACTTTTCGAGACATTGCGCACGGGTTTCTTTGCCAATGATTGAGTGAAAATCACGCACCATCATTGGATAGGGATGCGGCCCAGCAACAGAACCGAGAATATAGTGCGTGGTTTCGACGTTTGTTACCCAGTCGCGAATCGCTTCAGAAGTCGCATCCTTCAGGGTTGCAGTGCCGGAGGAAACAGGCGTAACGGTGGCTCCCATGAGGCGCATTCGGAAGACATTTAACGACTGGCGTTCCATGTCATTAACGCCCATATAAATGATGCATTCAAGGCCAAAACGAGCACAAACGGTAGCGGTGGCGACTCCATGCTGTCCGGCTCCGGTTTCAGCGATGATCCGCTTTTTGCCCATGCGTTTGGCGAGGAGGGCTTGGGCGAGGGCGTTGTTGATTTTGTGCGCGCCTGTGTGGTTTAGGTCTTCGCGTTTTAGATAGATTTGGGGTCCGGTGCCGTCGGGTCGAGCATAGTGTTCGGTGAGGCGTTCGGCGAAGTAGAGGGGATTTGGGCGACCTACGTAGTCTTTGAGCAGGCCGTTGAGTTCGGTTTGGAAGTCGGGATCTTTGGCGTAGTGGTGATAGGCTTCTTCGAGTTCAAACAGCGCAGGCATCAAGGTTTCGGGGACATATTTGCCACCGAATTGGCCGAAACGACCGAAGGCATCGGGACGATTTTCAATGGCGATCGGATTCGGGTTTACGGGAAGCGGTGTCATGGTCACGGCACGGAACCTGAATATTTTAGTAGGTGGGTATTAAGTTTCATTATAAGATTGCCAGAGTCACATGTTACAGTCCTTTTCTCCCCAAGATCTTCGGCTATGTCCAAGTCTAAAGCGACCGATCGTACTGTTTACCGTGAGTTTGGGCAATCGACCGATGCTGCGTTTGAAAAGGCTGTGCCCGATCTGTCGCCCGGTCAACAAAATTTACGCATTCAAATGTCGAAGAAGGGCCGAGGTGGGAAGACGGTGACGGTGATTTCGGGGTTTCAGCACAATGAAGCGAGTTTGGCGGCACTAGCAAAGAAGCTAAAGGCGCAATGTGGGACGGGCGGGGCAGTTAAGGACGATACGATCGAAATCCAGGGCGAGCATAAGGCTAAGCTTTTAGAATTGGTGACGAAGTTGGGCTATAACGCAAAGCTGAGTGGGGGATAGTTGGGACGAAGGCAACTATTTTGTTTGGCAATTAAGATCTGAGATTGTAGCGGCTCTTGAAAATTGTAAGCTGACGGGTGAACAGTCCTATCCGGAAGAATTGGTTTTGGAAGATAGTTTCTTTTTAATGGAGGGAGCCAAACGAACAGTTACTGTCAATGCTTATGAGAGGAACTCTAAAGCACAAAAGTTATGTATCGATCATTGGGGCGCTTTGTGCACTGTTTGTGGTTTTGACTTTCAAAAGACTTACGGCAATATTGGTTCTGGTTTTGTCCATGTTCACCATTTAGTACCCGTGTCAGAAATTGGCAAGTCATACCAAGTGAACCCAATTAATGATCTGCGTCCCGTATGTCCAAATTGTCATGCCATGCTTCATACCTCTAATCCACCTTTAGGTGTTGAACAATTAAAGGGATTAATTAAGGCAAGACAATAATTTAAGCCAATTACTATTCAAGCGCTGATGACCAATAGGTAGCCTATGATTAGGGCGTAGAAATGAGACGGGCTGACTTGAGGAGGAGATGAGATGACTGGGACGACGATCGCTTGGTTAATGATTGCCGCGACAATGGGGGTGGCCTATCTGTTGGGGTCCTTTCCGACGGGCTACCTCGTTGCCAAATATAAAGGAATTGATATTCGGAAGGTTGGATCAGGGTCGATCGGTGCAACTAACATCCTCCGAACTCTCGGCAAAAAGGCTGGAGCTGCCGTGATGATGTTGGACATTCTGAAGGGTGTACTGGCGGTGTATGCCGTGTATTGGCTATACATATCGTTTTTTGGTGAGACCATTTGTCGCTTAGACGAAGGTACCCGCGCCGCAATCGCAGACGTGGCTAGTGCCGTACAAGCCGGAGATAATTCCGCTATCGTCACATTCGGTAATTCCGAGGCAAGCTTATGTCTCGACCTAGCGCTATATAAGCCTTGGATTGCAGTTGGTGCTGCCATTTTCGCGATTTTGGGTCATAGCAAATCCGTATGGCTTGGGTTTAAAGGTGGCAAATCCGTGGCAACCAGCTTAGGGGTGCTGTTGGCGCTGAACCCGATCGTTGGCTTGGGAACCTTAATTGTTTTTGCTCTGACGGCAGCGATTACTAAAATTGTCTCCATAAGCTCAATTTTGGGCGCGATCGCTACCATGATTTTGATGCTGGTACTAGGGCAGCCCTTGGCTTATCAGCTTCTTGCTCTCGTGGGTGGAACCTACGTTATTTGGTTACACCGGGCAAACATTGCGCGATTGCGGAACGGCACCGAACCTAAAATTGGTAAAAAGATCAATCCGTCTTAATTTATTCCCTATTTGTTCCCTGCTCATCGCCCATCGTTTACAAATTTCCCATCGTTTACAAATTTAAAGAAGACGATCGTCAATGGAACTCATCGGGACCATCGTCCTCCCGTATACTGGATTAATACCCATGGTTATGGGGGAATGAACCATCAATTTCGGGAGCGATACTCGTGGCAAAGCCCGCAAAATATCTAGTCATTGGATCATTGGAAGCCTACAGTGGTAAGTCTGCCGCCATTATTGGTGTCACTGATCAGCTTGCTCGTAAAGGGCTGGATATTGGTTACGGTAAACCTATCAGCGGAGATAGCACTAACCCCGATACTGAAGATGAGGATGTCTCATTCTTAGCCGAGACCCTGAGCCTGCCCGCCGATCGAATTTTGCCCACTGTTTTAGAGTTAGACGGCGGCGAAACCATTCGGAAGCGGATTCTTCAGGTGGATACAACAGATTACCTGACCCAACTTCAGCAAATAGCCGCCAAACAGTCCGGCGACCTGGTTATCCTGGAGGGCGCAGGAACTCTAGAAGATGGGCGATTGTTCGGGTTGTCTATTGTGGAAATGGCAGATGCGATCGATGCCTCGGTGCTATTGGTGGCGCGCTACCATTCGATACAGGTGCTAGATGGTCTGTTGGCGACCAAGCTTCGGCTGGGCAATCGGCTGCTGGGCGTGATTCTTAACGATGTGAATGCGTCACAGCTTGCCTCGATTCATGATGAGGTTAAACCATTCTTAGAATCCAAAGGGATTCAAGTATTAGGCGTTTTGCCCAGCAGCACTCTTCTGCGCAGTGTTACCGTTGCGGAACTCGCTCAGCAGCTCAAAGCTGAGGTGTTATGCCGGACAGACCGACTAGATCTGTTGGTCGAAAGCTTGGTGATTGGGGCGATGAATGTTAGTTCTGCATTGCGTTATTTCCGTAAGCGACATAACAAAGCAGTTGTCACAGGCGGCGATCGGGAAGATCTGCAACTAGCGGCCCTTGAAACTTCGACTCAATGTTTGATTTTGACGGGGCACTTGGCTCCTACCGATCTAATTTTGCGGCGTGCGGAAGAGATGGAAGTCCCGATTCTGTCCGTCGATCTCGACACCTTAACCACCGTCGAAATTGTCGAACAATCGTTCAATCAAGTTCGTCTGCATGAACCCGTCAAAGTTCAATGTGTCCGCGAAATGTATGCGGCCCATCTAGACTGCGATCGGCTTCTCACGGCCCTAAATCTCACCGCCTAAATTCCTAAATTCCTAAAAATTCCTATGACCTTGACGATCGGTAGTCCTGCTCCACTGTTCACACTGCCCGATTCAAATGGCAATCTTATTTCATTAGAATCGCTTCAGGGGAAATGGGTCGTTCTGTACTTTTATCCTCGCGACAACACTCCCGGCTGCATCAAAGAAGCCGTTGGGTTCCGAGATTTACAAGCTGAGTTCACCGCTAAAAATGCTGTGATCTATGGCGTGAGTACGGACAATGCCGCATCCCATAACAAGTTCATCACCAAGCTCAGCCTCCCGTTCCAGCTTCTAATTGATGAAGGTGGCGACATGTCCGTTGGGTATGAAAGCTATGGACTGAAGAAATTTATGGGCAAGGAGTTTATGGGTATTATCCGCAATACCGTACTGATTGCGCCTGATGGAACTATTGCCAAGTTCTATAAAAAAGTGAAGCCCGAACTTCATCCTGCCCTTGTTTTGCAAGATGTTCCTTAGGCTAGGGAAAAATAACGTCTTCCTCTCCCCATGAAACGAGTTTTGCACTTTCTGAAAAATGCGATGGGTGTTATTTTTCGACATCCTGTTACTGGGACGAGTATCATCGCAAAGCTCCCCGATGGTCGCATTGTCATGTTACGCCGTCGAGACAACGGGTTGTGGAGTTTACCCGGTGGCATTGTGGATTGGGGCGAAGATCTGCCGACGGTTGTAAGACGTGAGTTAATGGAAGAGATGGGCTTGCAGGTGACGAAAATTTCTCGGCTGGTTGGGGTGTATTCGGACTTCGATCGGGATCCTCGAATGCACTCAATTTGTGTAGTGGTCGAGGTTGAGGCCACGGGTTCGATGAAGGTGAGTGATCCGTCGGAGGTGATGGAGGTGAAAGCATTTTATCCGGGGGCGATGCCCTTAGGGAATCTTGCCCACGATCACGATCGGCAATTGCGGGATTATTTCAATGGTTTAACGACTTTGGCATGACGGTTGTCTAAGGTGTAGCTTAAAATAACTCTAGTATCGGGATTGACTAGAAATGATGGCCCCTTCCAATCTGGAATCAAATATTGATGACGCAACGATCGCCGATCGGAATGCAGCGATTATGGCACTCGATAATGACTCGGAACTAATGCAAGGTTCAATGTTTGACGATGATTCGGAAGATCATTCGGATGACATAGAAATGTCGGTGTTTGATCATTTGGAAGAGTTGCGCCAACGGATTTTTTATTCCTTGGGTGCCGTAGGTATTTGTATTGCGGGATGCTTCACTCAGGTCAAACCGATCGTCAAACTGTTGGAAGTCCCCGCACAGGGCGTTAAGTTTTTGCAATTGTCACCGGGCGAATTCTTTTTTGTTTCTATTAAAACAGCGGGCTATGCCGGGTTGACGCTTTCGGCTCCATTTATTCTTTATCAAATTGTGGCCTATGTCACACCGGGACTCACTCGAAAAGAGAAGCGGTTTATTGCCCCGGTGATGTTTGGATCCAGCTTTTTGTTTTTAGCAGGATTGGCGTTCTCGTACTTTGCCCTAATCCCCGCTGCCTTGAATTTCTTTGTTTCCTATGGCGAAGATGTGGTGGAGCAGGCTTGGTCGATTGATAAATATTTTGAATTTGTGTTGTTGTTAATGTTTAGTACCGGGTTGGCGTTTCAGATTCCGATCGTTCAGGCGCTGTTGGGCTTTTTGGGCGTGGTGTCGTCGAAACAAATGTTGTCGGCTTGGCGTTATGTTTTAGTAGGTGCGGCAGTGTTGGGTGCGGTGATTACGCCGTCTACGGATCCATTGACTCAGAGTTTGTTGGGGGGGGCGGTCTTGGCGCTGTATATGGGCGGTGTGGTTTTGGTTAAGTTGCTTGGTAAATAAATCAGGTAGTATTTGAGATGCTGGAACTCGGTTTATGATTTTTAAATAGAATGAAGGTTGATTTATGGTTACTGAAATTAGTTCGCGCCCAAAGAACGTTCTAGGAACTGAGTTACGGTGTTGCTGCACGGCTCCTGTGACGGGGTTTTATCGGGATGGCTTTTGTCAAACGGGTCCGATGGATCATGGCAGTCATACCGTCTGTGCACAGGTGACATCTGAGTTTTTGGCCTTTTCAAAATCTCGCGGCAAT
Organism: Synechococcales cyanobacterium; assembly: GCA_043739045.1. Lineage (GTDB taxonomy): Bacteria > Cyanobacteriota > Cyanobacteriia > Leptolyngbyales > Leptolyngbyaceae > JAAFJU01. The sequence continues at coordinate 3,046 of JAYUEW010000190.1, read as the reverse complement.
GACTTGTCTACGGCAATTCCGGCCTATCAGTTTCCAGGGTTAAAGGCGGGTGATCGCTGGTGTCTTTGTGTTTCGAGATGGCAAGAAGCATTTTTGGCAGGGGTTGCACCCTTGGTGATGCTAGAGGCTTGTCATGAGAAGGCTTTGGAGGTTGTGAATTTGGATGATTTGAAGGGATTTTCGATCGATAGTTGAGATTTTTGAGCGGATCGTTAGGATTCACACTCACAAAATCAATTATTGAGAGTTAATTGGACCGCAGCCGTGCTGTCGCCCATCTTCATTCCTATCGAGCCAATCTCGCAAATCATCTAAATTATTAAAATCTAACAACGTCTCAGCTAAAATTCCGATCTCGGCGATCGGCAGTAGTTGAATGCGATCGGTGAAATTATCAGGCAGAGTTCCAACACAGCGGGTCAATTGGCGGAGAATGAGCGATCGTTGTCCTTCCTCTCGTCCTTCTTTTTTTCCTTCCTCTCGTCCTTCTTTTTTTCCTTCTTCTCTAGAGGTGTCTACAACATTATTCATATCACGGTAGTACTTAAGACTATTTTGGTAGCCATCTTGTTCAACGCGTGAAAAATTGGCAATCTCTGCGACTTCAAATAGTTGGCTAAAAATACTGTCTTGGAGCAGATCAGGCCGATCGGTTAACTCGGCCAAATGTTTAAGAAGAAAAAGCCACTTATCGCGACGACTTTCTAACTCGTTGACAGATTTAGTGAATTTAGGCAATTCAATATAAATAAATTTGAGTTTTTCATAAAACACGTCACAATGTTGATTTTTGAGTTCAACAACATGAACAATAGTGTCGTCATGCTTGTGATCATCAAAGACAAAATCTAAAATGCCCACGGTATAAACTGGACTCAGTTTAAAATTCCACTCACCTTTAAGCGCCTGTTCCTGAATCGGAAAGGTTGAATAATAAACGCTTCGGTCCTTGAAAAAATTCTGCTTTGCTTTCTGGATTTCTACAATGAACCGTTCACCATTTTGCGCTTGACAGTAAATATCAAAAATTGCTTTACGGTCAATTGGGATGCTTCCTAAATTCTCATTATTTTTGAATGAGAGATCTTTGATTTGATGGTGAGGGGGGAGAAGTGTGTTGAGAAAATCGATCAACAAGTCTTTGTTTGGCTCAGTCCCGAAGACACGTTTAAAGCCAAAATCTGTGAGTAAGCTGATGTATTTATCTTGGAGGTACATGGCAATCGATCGATAAATGCTTAGTCTCTACTATAGAATACGCTGCTTCTAGCTGCCATTTGAGATATTCATCACCAATTTTAGGATTGAACCGATCGCACAATTCCATCAACCAGTCCTTCTAAGGTATATTCCGTCGCCTCCACATCAACCCGCCCAAATAGTTCTTGGCACGTTTTTGACGTTTGGGGACCGATCGACGCAATACAAATATTTTTCAAAATCGCAGGCCAATCTGGCTCGATCGCTGACTGGACCAATTGATAAAAATGCTGAACTGTTTTAGAACTCGCAAAAGTTACAATTGTAATCTGGCCTGATTTCAAAGCGGTGATCGCCATTGGATCTGCGGTTGTAGGACAGCCAGATTGATAGGCCGCGACCTCACAAACTATCGCTCCAGCATTGCTGAATGACTTAACTAATAATTCACGGCCACCCGATTCGACGCGAGGAAAGAGAATTTTTAAGCCCACGATCGAAGTTGGGAAATGATCAATTAATGAATCTGCAACAAACTCAGGCGGTATAAAATCTGGAGTGAATCCCCGTGCTTTTAAAGATTTAGCAGTTTTCTTGCCGACGACTGCAATTTTACAGGTTGCTAAGGTTCGTAAGTCCCGGCCTTGTAAAATGAATCTGCTGAAGAAATAATCTACTGCATTAGCTGACGTTAAAACCAACCAATCATAAGTTTGAATCTCTGCAATCGCCTGATCTAATTCACCCCAATCTGACGGCGGAAAAATTTCTAAGGTTGGCATTTCGACTATTTTTGCTCCCTGTTCAATTAGTAGGTTTGAAAATGTAGTAGATTGCTCCACCGATCGGGTCACTAGAACAGTATGAGCACTCAGAGATTTGGTCATTAATAATGTTGAATTATCACTTAAACATAGGTCAGAAGAATCTAAGTTGGACGTTGTATTAGATAGTAGGTTTGAGGAATCTTGTACTCTATCTAAGGGCAACAAAAACTTACGTAACCGAACAACTTCGCCGATGACAATAATGCAGGGTGACAACGATTCCCCTTTTATAATTTGCATAATGCTTCCCAACGTTCCCACCCAAACCCGTTGTTCTGGCTGACCTGCCCATCGAATAATCGCGATCGCAGTCTCTGTCGATCGACCTTGATGCACCAACGCACTAACAATTTGAGTTAGCGATCGTGCGCCCATCAAAATGACTAATGTATCCAAGGGTGCGAATATTGCCCAATCAATAGTGTCTGGTTCATGGGCACTCAATACCGTGAAACTTCGACTTAATACAGCATCTGTTAAAGGAATACTTGCAAATAATGGAGCGGCTATTGCGGATGAAATTCCTGGAATCACTTCATAGTTAATGCCTGCATCTCTTAGCGCTTGAATTTCAGAGGTTGTCCGCCCAAAGATAAATGGATCGCCTGTTTTCAGCCGGATTACGCAAGCTTTACCAACACAAGCATTAACTAGAATCCGATCGATTTCCGACTGTTTAAGACTAGGTTGGCCACCCCGTTTTCCAACATCAATCCGATCGCAATCTAATGGCAATAAATCCAATATATCCTGGTCTATTAATGCATCAAAAACAACGACATCGGCATGCTTGAGCAATTCATAGCCTCTAACTGTCAAGTAATCAACAGTTCCACAGCCGCAACCTAGGAGATAGACCCTAGACTCCATACCCTTTTCCATTTAAGTCCTAAAGTGCTAGCCAATATGTTTAAGAGGAGGATTGACACTCTCAGCTCTAAAGAGACTGAGACTCTGCTGACAGGGGTTTAACCGTAGGACTTGTCCATAGTTTTATCCTCGCTACGGTCGTCAAAGAC